>JAPLXC010000006.1 GCA_026396275.1 Candidatus Moraniibacteriota bacterium
GTTCAATATCCTGTTTAGCAGAAGTGCTGCTTAAGTCCAAAACAACATCAAGCGCGTAGAGTTTGAATTGGTAGCGGTGAACTCCGGAAGGCGGACCCGCCTCGACTCGCTGTCGCTCGTCGACGCGAGGCGGGCAGGGACCTCCGTAGCCGGGTCGGCCGAAATCAGTCATTCCTTCTATTGCTCCTTCCGGCACGCTGTTTTCCGCGATCTCTCGGGTGTCCGGTTTAACATTCCAGATTGTCCAGTGAACCCAGTCCCCGCGCGGGGCGTCCGGATCGTCCACGATAAGTACTAAACTTTTAGCTACTGGAGACGCATCTGAAATAATAAGCGGCGGGCTAATATTTTTCCCGTCGCAGGTATAATCGGACGGAATATATTGATTATTTTCAAACGCAGGACTGGAAAGTTTCATAATTATTTTTTGATCACTAATTAAGGGCGGTTGTTTCTTGCTTCTGCTGACAATTACCATTATACCGCCTGAAATAATTATAAGCAATATAACAATGATAAATATAATCTTTTTCATAGAATTCAATCAAATTCCAGCAGGTCCTTGTTCCAGCAGCAATACTCGCAACTGGAATGATGTTTAGGCAAAGGCCCCTGGAGAAATTTTACCGCCGATTCGAAAGTTTCCTTGGCCAGTTCCGCGCTGGCAGCAATTCTCACCGGCTTAACGTTAAATTTGACGATGCCGCCGCTTTCAACTTTTTGGGGATAATAATAAACGAGATACGCCTCCTCGCCTACCGGAAAACCATTGGACTGCAAAAGCAAAAGATATGAACTTAACTGCAGCCGATAATATCTCTCGCTGTCACCGTCTTTAGGACTACTTCCCCTGGTCTTATAGTCCAGCGGAATATATTTTCCGTCTTCTAGAAGACAATCATCCATCGCACCGAATAGAACTGCGTTTAATTTTTCGTCGCGGTATTCCAACCCCGTACGCCAGTTGCGCCAGCGGTTCATAAGTTTTTTATCCGGCATAAGCACTCCTTCCACTTTTCCGGAAAGTTCCGGAGGGAGCGATCCGCGATACTGGTCAAAGTAATCCTTGATTACCAAATCCATTCCACTAGGAAGCGAAGGAAAAATTCCCCGCGGACGGTGCACTCCCTTGTTATAATGCAGCCAAAAACACCGCGGGCATTCGGCAAACAAATTAAGTCCGGTAGTGGGAGAAAGACGAATAGGATTATTGTTTTTCATATTTAATTATTCTCGCATACCTGCTAATTCCCTAGCCCTTAATAACTACCAGGGGACGCAATTTTGCGACTTTAAGAGCAATTCCGACGTTGTGGACGACGTTTACTACTTCATCTATATCTTTATAGGCCTGTGGCGCTTCTTCGGCAAGCCCGCGTATGGATCCTGCCTGGACATAAATCCCTTTTTTTTCCAGTTCGCGTTTAAGTTTCCCGGCGTCAACGCTTCGCTTAGCAGCGTGGCGCGACATTGCTCTTCCCGCCCCGTGGCAAGTTGAGCCGAAAGTTTCTTGCATCGCAGTATGTGTTCCTACTAAAACATATGAGGCAGTACCCATACTACCTGGGATAATCACAGGTTGCTCCGGGAAAGCCCGTGTCGCCCCCTTCCTATGAACAATTAATTTTTGTTTCGTGTTACATGTTTCATGTTTCATGATAGTGTGTTCTTCTATTTTGGCAATATTGTGCGCTACATCGTATAAAATTGAAAGTTCACCGCCCGGGTTTCCTAAAACTTTTTTCCAGGATTTTCTTATTCCCCAAGTGATAAGCTGTCTATTTGTCCAGGCGAAATTAGCCGCCGCTGCCATTGCCGAAAAATAATCCTGACCTTCCGGTGACTTAAAAGGCACGCATACTAACTCTCTGTCCGGAACGGAAATTTTATATTTCGGCATTGCTTTGTTCATTATTCGAATGTAATCAGTTGCCACTTGATGGCCAAGTCCGCGCGAGCCAGTATGGATCAGAATGACTATTTGATTAAGATATAAACCGAAGGCCTTGGCACAATCTTCATCAAATATTTCATCTACTCTGTCTATTTCCAAAAAATGGTTTCCCGCTCCCAGGGTTCCCAATTGATCTCTTCCTCTATTTTTGGCATGTTTGAAGACCGTTTCCGGCCGCGCTTCGGGAAGCGATCCACTGGACTCAATGTGCTCCATATCTTCTTTTTCTCCGTATCCTTTTTTAACTGCCCAGCCAACACCACCGGCCAGGACCTCATCCAATTCCCGGCTGTTGAGTTTTAATTTTCCTCCCCGCCCGACACCGGAGGGAATTGTTTTATATAATTCATCAGCTAATTGACTAAGATAATTTCTGGCATCCTCGTAATAAAGATTTGATTTCAGGAGCCGCACTCCACAGTTGATATCATAGCCAATGCCGCCGGGAGAAATAACGCCATCCGGATAGTGAGTCACTGCTACTCCGCCAATGGGAAACCCGTAACCCTCATGAGCGTCCGGCATAACTAAGGCATTCTTTTGGATGCCAGGAAGAGTTGTTACGTTTATTAATTGCTCCAGTGACCGGTCGCGACCAATATCGTCCAGCATTTTTCCGGTAGCGTAAATCCGCGCCGGAACGCGCATATCTGATCGGTATGACCGGGGTATTTCCCAGAGATAATCAGATATCTTATTTAGATCTTTTTTAGAAACAGTCATTGTGCATCTAAATCAAAAATTAAATATCGAAAATTATTACTGTTTCATAGTTTCCTTTCTCATTCTTCTTTATCTCCGCTTCGTGGTAAGTAACTGCTTTGATATCCTCATCAAATCCATCAACTTTTTTCCCATAGACATTGGTTTCAAGACCGGTGTCGGTTAATTTTTCTATGTCCGCTTTTCTAAAGACCGCTTTTTCTTCCTGGGAATAAGTCAAAACCTCGGAAAGAAAATCAATAAGAAGCGACGTTGTATCTGGCGCTGTTAAGTTTATACCCTTAACAATTTCCGGCTTATTGTCTCTATTTTTTATTTTTTCCGCCAGAGGCGGACCCGCCTTTGGCGGGGAACTTTTAATTATATTACTCATCCCCTCCAGTGCCGCTTCAAAAAGACCCGCCAAAGTATCGGATTCCACGTAAAGCCGCGTATCGGCCGTGTGAGGCAGCAATTTATATGATTTCATATCTCTTTGTGAATAATTTCTTCTAGGCCTTTCCTCCTTTTTCTTTCCGGCTTTTCAGCGGAAAACCCCAAAGGAATTATGGCCAGCGGTATCATATTTTCTTCCAGACCCAAAATATCCGATACTTTCCCTTCGTCAAATGCTCCGACCCAAACGGAAGAAAGGCCAAGATTAGTAGCTGTTAGCTGAATATAAGCGGCAAATATAGTAGCGTCCTGGATGGCATAAAGCGTTCTCCCCCGTTCTCCGTATTTGGCGGCTGATTCTTCAGGAACCGCACATATCACCAAATTAACAGGTGCTTCTGCTACTGATTGCTGATCCAAAGCGGCCTTCGAAAGCTTTTTTCGCATGGCTTCATCTTTTATAATTACAACCTTGAATGCCTGTAGGTTTCCGGCTGAAGGAGCGCGACTGGCCAGTTCCAAAATTTTTTGCAGGGTCTCTCGCGGGATCTCTTTTCCCTGAAACTTTCTCACTGATTGCCTTGTTCTTAAAACATTTTCGAATTCCATTTTTATTTGAAATTAAATCTTAACACCTTCTTTTTGTAAAAGACTAATTTTATTCTTCGTTCCTCTGTTATATCCCCCGATTTTTCCGTCCGAGCGAATCACCCGATGGCAGACAATTTTAGGATCGTAATTTTTATTTAGGATGCTGCCTACCGCCCGCCAGGCGCGCGGACTACTCGCCCGCTTGGCTACTTCCCGGTAGGTTAAAACTCTTCCTCTGGGGATGCGGGCCACAACTTTTAAAACCCTGTCCTTAAATGTACTATTTCTTTTTCCCGCTCTTTCTTTCATTTTTTAGCCGCGTTACACTTAAGTGTTTTTTATAACGGAATGGTGAAGGGGTCCGGTAGCCCGGTTTTCCCTTTCTGCCACCGACTTTTGCGTAGTTTCTCATATATTTCTATTTTACTCTTTTTTGCTCTTTTAGGAAAAATTAAAAGCCGACCTATGAAGCTGATCAGTAGTTATCCACAATTGCCACCTGGCGCGAATTGTTATATAATTCTATTGTAAAACAAAACACTGGCAGGCCTTAGGGGGATTTTTCATTTTTAAGATCCGCCAGTCAAAACAAAATTGTGAAAAATGAAAATCAAAATGAAAGTGAAATAACCGAAGCCGAAAAGACCCATAAAATCCAGTCGCTGCGGGAAATGATAATGAGCGCCGAAAAAACAATCCAGGGCGCCAAGGCCATGCTGCTGCAATTGGAAGGAAAGAAAAAAACAGGAAGAAAAAGAAAAAGCGAATCAAAAGAAGGCGACGGCACTATCATTGAAGGCACGTTCGACGGCCAGATTATGATCGGAATAGACGGAAAGCAGTATCCGGTGCCGGCTAATTACGCTTCCAAATCCAAGCTCGTCGAAGGAGATATGTTAAAACTGACTATCACTCCCGACGGGTCTTTTATTTACAAGCAAATCGGCCCGGTGGAGCGCCGCCACGCCATTGGAATCGCGAGCCAAGACGAGCGGGGAAATTATTATGTGATTGCTGAAGGCAATCCCTACCGGATTCTTTTGGCCTCAACTACCTATTATAAAGTCGAGCCAGGTGACGAAGTGGCCATCGTGGTTCCGAGGTTTCTTGAGAGTTCCTGGGCGGCCATTGAAAATGTCATCAAGAAAGGAAAAGATAAGAGTTTGGGAATCGTCAGCCGGAAGTTTGATATTGACAAAGAGATAGAATCCCTGAAAGAAGAAGTCCAAATGAAAAATGGAAATGAGCCAGCTACGGCGGGCAGCCAAGAGGAGGAGTCGGTAGCCGACGAATGGACCACGGACATCAAGGAAGTTGAAGAAGAAATTAAAAATGAACAGCAATAAAAAATTAAAATACAAAAAAATGGAAAGTCCACCAGGTGTAACCTTAACCAAGAGAGATTATTTTCTAGTTTCTTTTATCGGATTATCATTTGCGCTTTTCTCAATTCCGATTCTCAAAAACATTAACCTGCCTTTTCTTAAATTAAATTTGATAACTGTACTATTTCTTGTAATATTTTTCGTAATTTTTGCCAACCTTGCTTTATGGATAGCTTCAATTATTGGCCGAAGGATACCGATTGCCTTTCAGTTTGCAAAGTTTGGAGCTGTTGGTGCTTTTAATACTTTTTTGGATTGGGGAGTTTTAAATATTCTAATCGCTCTAACAGGAACTGCTGCCGGCATTGGCTATACCGTTTTTAAAGGCATTTCTTTCATCGTCGCTAATATCAGCAGTTATCTTTGGAACAAACATTGGACGTTTGGATCGCAAGAAACCGCCAACGCGCAAGAAATGGGAAAATTCTTCGGGGTTAGTGTTATAGGACTAATAATAAACATTTCTCTCGCCTCCATAGTCGTTAATGTTATTGGGCCTCAGGCCGGTATGTCTCCCGAGCGCTGGGCTAATGTTGGAGCACTACTTGCTACTGTTGTCTCGCTCATTTGGAATTTCGTAGGATATAAGCTCTGGGTGTTCAGAAAATGATATAACTGAACCTTAATGAAATCCCGAAAACCAAGTTTATTGAGAGCTTGGTTTTTTGTTACTTTAAAACGTTGCGACGAACTCACCATGGTGATATAATATCTATGGATTCAAGGGGTACCAATAGGTACTCCAAATTAGTTAAATCAGTCCTATGTCTACCACTTTATACCGAAAATACCGCCCCCAGACATTTGCTGAAATCGTCGGCCAAAAGCCCGTCGTTCAGACGCTTTCCAATGCGGTGAAGCACAATCGCATCGGTCAGGCCTACCTTTTTGCCGGTCCTCGCGGGACAGGAAAAACGACACTGGCGCGAATTTTTGCCAAAGCCGTTAATTGTGCCAATTTGCTCGGCAAGGAACGAGACGCAAGCAAATTGAGCATCCGCCGAAGCCCGGCGGAAGCGGGTAAAAATCCTAAAAAAGATTTCGAACCCTGCAACCAATGCGATATTTGTAAGAACATAAACGAAGGCCGATCCCTTGATATCATTGAAATTGACGCCGCCTCAAATACCGGAGTGGACAACATCCGGGAATTAAGAGAAACCGTAAAGCTTCCTCCCACGCAGGCGAGATTTAAGGTCTATATTATTGACGAGGCGCACATGCTTTCCACCGGAGCATTCAATGCTCTCCTGAAGACCCTGGAAGAACCACCGGCTCATGTCATTTTCATTCTGGCCACCACCGCCATCCACAAAATTCCGGAAACAATAATATCGCGCTGCCAGCGGTTTGATTTTGCCCGGCTTTCGCTGGAGCAGATTATCAAAAAACTTTCCTTTATTGCTAATCAGGAAAAAATTGAAATTGAAAAGAATGCTTTGGAAATGATTGCCTTGGCGGCCGAAGGAGGAATGCGCGACGCTGAATCATTGCTTGCCCAAATTATCTCCTTTGAGGACAAAAGCATTACTTCCAAGGAAGTTGAGGAAATATTGGGAACAACGGGGCATCAGTCAGTTGAAAAAATGGCCGGATTTATTCTGGAAAAAAACGCCGCCGGGGCGCTATCTCTGATCAATAAGCTTTCTGATGACGGCGTCAACCTGGAAGTGTTTTACAAATCGCTTTTGAATTACCTCCGCCAGTTGATGCTTGTCTCCGTTGATCTAGATTTAGCTCATCTCTTTTCTCTGGAACTCACCGCCGAGCAAATTAAGACGTTGGAATTGCAAGCGCACTCCTCTTCCAGCCAGGAAATACTGCACATTATTAACTGCCTGATTGAGACCAGGCAAACGGTTCGATTCTCTTTTATTCCCCAGCTTCCGCTGGAGCTGGCGGTTATAAAGGCCACTCAGGAAGAGACAATAAGTAATAAAGAGAAAGCAGAAAGCAGGGAGTATGAAAAGGGAAATATGAAACAGGAAGCAGGAATCATCCTGCCTGCTTGTCCGTCCTGCAGGCGAGACGGCAAGGCAGGAAATCAAGAATTAGAAGTGAAGAGTGAAGAGGCAAGAAAAAGGGGAGTCGCCGAAAAAATCAGCAATGAAAGAACCGAGATACCTGCTGATTTGACGATTGAATTGGTGGAAAGCAAATGGAATGAGCTACTCCGGGAAATCAGAAAGTACAACCATTCGCTGGTAGCTCTTCTTTCCAACTGCCAGCCGGTGGAAATCAAAGAAAATAAAATTATAATTGCCACCCGCTACATCTTTTACAAAGACAAGCTCAACGAGAGCAAAAGCCGGATGAGAATTGAAGAAGTCCTTGAAAAGATTTTGGGCGCTAAAGTAACTACTAAGTTCGTCACGGAAGAAGAGGCGGGAATAAAGATAGGCAGTAAGAAGCAAGAAGAAAGCGCTAAGCGGGGTTCCAAAGACAATCCGCTGCTGGATGAAGCGATGAAGATAATGGGAGGTCGCCTCGTCGGCGACCCGCCAGAGACGGGTAAATAGGAAGTAACCTTTGCCTGCCCGCCATCGCCAGGATTTAAGCTGGGAGGTCGTCTAATGGTAGGACAGCAGCCTTTGAAGCTGTGAATGAAGGTCCGACTCCTTCCCTCCCAACCAGTCAGACTTTTTCATCGAGAGATCTATAGGCCTCAAAGAAAGCCCCGAAATTTCTGATACTTCTTTGCATGCCCAAAAATTGTACAGCCACTGGAAAAAATTCGTTATTATGCTAAAATAGAAACTGATAGTAGATAAGGGAAAATTTGAGGCGCGGTTAACGCCGGTTATCATCATGTTAGCAGGCGCTATTTTTTATCCAGTTCCGGTTTTCAGCGTCAATTAAGCATAAAATTGATAAATATGATACTTATTCTATTTTTTCTTCTCATCTTAACAGCATCGGCTTTCATACCCAAGTACGTCGTTATTCTTCTAGTCCTAAACGTAGTTATAGGGCTTTTTTTGTCAATTTTTCAAATAATTATCGTCTTATTGCCAGACTTCAAGCCAAAACGCGGCAAAATGAGCGCAGAACCGTTTGTTTCAATTTTCGTGCCGGCATATAACGAACCACTGACCATTCTCATGCAAACGCTGGAAGCGCTTTCACGCCTCAAATACGATCACTTCGAAGTGCTGACCATTGACAACAATACCAAGGATCCTGCCGTCTGGAAGCCAGTGAAAACATTCACAAGGACGCTCAGAGAAAAATGCTGCTGTGTTGTTGGACGCATTTTTACGAAAGCAGGAATAAAACCCTGTTTTTGCTTTTACAATATTCGAGGATTGTTTTGGTTGAAGATAAAATTATTGACCATCTCCCTAAAAAAATGTATGCTAATAGTATATATATTCTATAAATTGCGCGAATTTAGCTTTAATTTTTCTTTACTATAAGTAATTATGACAAACAAAAGGATGAATCAATGAAACCTATAACGAAAAGGCCTTGGGGAGAATTTGAAATACTGGACCGTTTTTTTTCAGATGAGCCAGGAAGTAAAACTGAAATCGTAATAAAAAGAATTTCTGTCAATCCTGGCAGTAAACTTTCTTTGCAGTCGCACGCGCAACGCTCCGAACAATGGAATGTAGTCTCCGGGAAAGGAGAATTCATTATTGGTGATAAAAAAATTTCTGTGAAAGTCGGTGATTGCGCTTATGTGCCTCAAGGCGAAAAACATCATATGATCAACAGTGATAATGTAAAATCGCTTGTGGTTGTCGAGGTTGACAGGGGACTTTTTGATGAGGATGATATTGTTCGATATGAAGATGACTACGGACGCGTATAGATTATTATTTTAAGATATTTATTATGGTTCAAGTTAAAGACGAAGGAATTATTCTTCAGGCAACCAATTTGCCGTTTGAAAATGAAGCGGTGCTCAATCCGACGTGTATTGAAGCAAACGGAATTACGCATATGTTTTATCGAGCAGTGCGAAAGGGCGATCTTGTTTCTTCAATTGGATATTGTCAAATCGATGAGAATGGGAAAATAGTTAATCGACTTGATCATCCAATTTTGGTTCCTGAACATGACTTTGAAAAAAAAGGCATAGAAGATCCTCGCATCGTTTTTTTGGATGGAATATATTATTTTTTTTATACCGTCTATGACAGAAAAAATGCCATGATTGCCTATGCTACCAGCAAAGATCTTGCGCATTTTGAAAAACATGGAATTATTTCGGCGCAATTTACTTACGATGAAGTAGAAGATTTATTTAGACAGTCGAGAGTGCGAGAAAGATACCAATTTTTTGAATCAGTGCTGAAAGACCGAGTAGGGAAAGATGTTTTTCTGTGGGAAAAAGATGCGTTTATTTTTCCGAAAAAATTTAACGGAAAATTTGCTCTTATTCATCGAGTACTCCCTGGAATCCAGGTTGCTTATTTTAATTCATTTTCTGAGCTCAATGACAATTACTGGCGAAAATATTTTGTTGAACTTGATAAGTATATCATTCTTGATCCAAAGTATGAGTTTGAGAATCGCAACATCGGTGGCGGAGCGGTTCCTATTGAGACGGAGGATGGCTGGCTCCTGATTTATCATGCAGTAGAGGATTCAAAATACGGAAAAATTTATCATGCCAGTGCCGCGCTACTTAATCGCGATAATCCTACGCAAGTAATCGGCCGTTTGCGAGTGCCTCTTTTTTCTCCCAAAGAGGAATGGGAAAAAAAGGGGGATGTCAATAATGTAGTTTTTCCAACAGGCTGCGTTGTTCGCGACGGCCAACTTTTTATTTATTATGGAGCGGGCGACAAGCTCATTGCCGCCAAAAGTATTAATTTAAAAAGTTTACTTTCCGAATTGAAGAATGACGCTATTTTGAATTAAATAAATGTATGAAAATAATAAATAAAAATTGGATTGTCTATTTGTCAACTTTTCCTCCCAGAGAATGCGGCATAGCTACATTTACCAGAGATCTTATTAATGTTTTTAATGAGCTTTTTTTTCCTCAAGAAGAAGCGAAAGTCGTTGCTTTGAATGTTAATGAATTGAGTCGCTTGAATTACCCCAAATCGGTCATTATGCAAATTTCTCAGACCAAGAAAAGCGAATATGCGAAAGTTGCCCAGCAACTTAACAAAATACTTTCAGTAAAATTAATTTGTATCCAGCATGAGTTTGGTATTCATGGTGGTAAAAAGGGCTCGTATTTGCTTGATTTTTTACGTGAGATAAAAAAGCCGGTTGTGATTGCTATGCACACTATTCTACCGGAATCAAACCCATATTTTGAAAAATACAAGGAAATTGTAGTGGCTATCAATGATTATGTCAGATGCATTATTGTGATGACTGAAACGTCAAAAAAAATATTAATGGCTGATTATGGCATTCATCCCAATAAAATCAAAATCATTCCACACGGCATTCACGCTACTCCTTATCAAGGTACTGCAAAAGCTAAGCTGGCGCTTGGATTAAGCGGAAAGACGGTAATTTTAACTTTCGGACTCTTGAATGAAGGCAAAGGAATTGAGTATGCTATTGAGGCTCTTCCGGAAGTAGTGAAAAAATTTCCCAACGTGGTCTATTTGATTGTGGGCGCGACTCATCCAGTAGTTTTAAAAAAAGAAGGAGAAGCATATCGAAATAATCTTAGCAGACTTGTATTTAAACTCGGTTTGAATAAAAATGTTATTTTTTATAATACATATCTCCCGACAGAAAAAATTTTGCAATTCTTACAAGCGACAGATATATATCTTTCACCTTCTCTTGATCCAAATCAAGCAGTTTCAGGAACACTATCATATGCTCTTGGCGCCGGACGTTCAGTAGTTTCAACTGCCTTTGCCCAAGCCAAAGAAGACGTGACAAGAGAAGTTGGAAGATTAGTTGAATTCAAAAATCCTTCAGCTATTGCCAGGGCCATCAATGAGATTTTAGATGGAAAAAATCTTGGAATAGAAATGGGTAAAAAGGCCTATTTCAGAACCAGAAAGATGATCTGGCAGAATGTCGCGCTTTCTTATATGCAAGAGTTTATAGCTATTGTGCCCGAATTAGGATTGCAGGAAAAAAATTTACCTGAGATTAAGCTCAAACACTTAATAAAATTGACTAATAATTTTGGCATGCTCCAATTTGCAAAACTTACAGAGCCGGATCCGGATTCGGGGTATACTCTGGATGATAATGCACGAGCATTGATTGCGGTTACTAGATATTATGAGAAATATAAAAATGCAACAGCCTTAAAATTGGCTCATATTTACCTCAAATTTCTCAAGTATATTTTTAGTAGTCCTGGGTGCCACAATTATGTTAATCACGACAAAACACTTAACGTTGAACGCAATACTCAGGAATGCTTGGATGATGCTTGCGCACGTGGAATGTATGCGTTGACTGTCGTGGCTGCTTCGAAATCTATGCCACTGTCAATAAAAAAGAAAGCTGCAAAAATTTTTAGGATGAAGTTTGATTTAAATAAAATAGTGCCTGTTCCGAGGGCAGCGGCATTTTATATAAAAGCTCTATGTGAATGGTTAGAATACGATTATGACATAAGATATGAAGTTATGCTAAAAAAATATTGCAAATATCTTGTGGGATTATATAAAAAAAACAGTGAACCTAACTGGCAGTGGTTTGAAGATATTTTGGCTTATTCAAATGGTGTCATTCCCGAATCTCTGCTCTTGGCATACAAACAGATAGGCGATCAAAAATGTTTTAATATTGCCAAAGCTGCGCTTGATTTTCTCGCATTCCATTCATTCAAGATAAATCGTTGCGCTCCTGTTGGGCAGAGCGGTTGGTTTAAAAGAGGTGGAAAGAAAACGCTTTATGATCAGCAACCGGAGGAAGTGACGGCGCTTGTTTTAGCGCTAAAAGCAATGTATGAAGTGAGTGGTGATACAAAATATAAAGAAAAGATTCGCAATGCCTTTGACTGGTTTCTGGGAAATAATATGTTGGGTCAGGTAGTCTACGATCATACGACAGGCGGATGTTATGATGGGGTCGGAGAAAAAGAAATTAATTTGAATCAAGGGGCTGAATCAACGGTGTCCTATCTTATTGCTCGCATGACTCTTGATTAAATGGTAGTTGCGATTGGTAATTTGGACAAAATATCGCCACTTTGAAATTTTAGATGAGAGAAATAAATTGGAGCCAATCAAATTTGAGACTGGTTATAAGCTTTTTAATTATCAAGAATTGGAAAATTTGGATAATTTGAAAGATAAGTTTGGTTTGGTGATTATTGACGAGATGGCCGGGTCGGTTAAAAAAGTCGAAATGATTTCACCTGCCAAATGCAGGGATAGCGTAGAAAAACGCTTTTCAGTAGAACGTATGGTTAATGAATACGAAAATCTTTTTAAAAATATTGCCTTGAAATAAAACAAAGAGAGACAAAATAATGGATAAAACTAACCGATATTATTTTTAGTTTTACGGTTTTAAATCCGGTATATAAATATAACTATTTGCTTTCATAAACACGGTTCTAACGTTGTCCACGATGGTCAACCACGAAAAACTATGGACCCAGAAATTTTGAAAAAATTTGAAGAGCAGGAAAGGAAACTGGAGGAAATCCATTCTTCTGTTGAGAAAACGAGGAAGTATTTTCTCTGGACGCTTATTATCACCGTCGTTACTATTGTCCTACCGCTGGTAGCTCTTGTTTTCATTCTGCCCTGGTTTCTAAAAATCATTACTTCAGCTTACAGTTTCTGACCGGCTCTGCCGAATAAATCTCCTCTCATATTTGTACTAAAAATAGAAAGGTGGTTTCAAATTTACCCTCTTATGCAAATTCCAAAAAATCTTCCCCAGTTTAAGGACTATCCGACGCTTTTTGTATCCAGCGGAGAATACGAAGCCAGGTTTTATCTGGCACTGGACGGAAAGCTGGAGGAAAAAAATACTATTAAAATGCCGCCCCGCGAAGAGGCCCGGGAAAAACAAGGTTTTATTGGGATTTCTTGGGGCCAAGCCAGAGTAGGAGCGCTTTCCCACCACGGTCAGTATATTGCTGATCTTAAAAGAAAATTCGCCCGCCGGGCTCACACGGCTATTCATGATCTTCTGGCTGGTTATCGAATTCGTGAAATTTATCTTTTTGCGCCCCGCTACGTTGCGGAGCGTTTAACGGCAAAACTTGATAAAGCCGAGAAGAAGAAAATCAAAATGAAATTCCCCGGCGAATACACGAAAATCAGCCCATTGGAAATGATTAAAATGTTCTGGAAAGATTCCCAAGCAGCGGTAAATCCAAAAGAACCATTAAAAAACGAAGTAAAGAAAATACTTAAAAAATTAAGAATTAGATAAAAGGATTTGCTGACATTAATATTATCTTCAATAAAAAAGAGCCCCGCCAATACCGGGGTTCTTTTTTAAAACCGTGTAGTTGAACAAAAAATATTCCACTCTTATTTCAGAGTTACCGTGGCGCCAACTTCCTCCAGTTTCTTCTTCGCTTCTTCCGCTTGTGCTTTGGCTATTTTCTCTTTGATTACCTTTGGAGCACCGTCCACCATATCTTTGGCTTCCTTGAGTCCCAGTCCGGTAATTCCACGTACTGCCTTAATCACATTGATTTTCTGGGCACCGGCAGTGGTAAGCTCCACGTCAAACTCGGTTTTCTCCTCGGCTGCGCCAGCTGCTTCATCCGCGCCGGCTGCAGGAGCGGCTCCCATCATAACCGGAGCGGCTGCGCTCACCCCGAATTTTTCTTCGAGGATCTTCACCAGTTCCGCCAAATCTAAAACGCTCATCTTCTCAATCTCCTCGACGATCTTTTGAAACTTTTGTGGAACTTCGACTGCCTTTTTTTCTTCGGTCATAATTTAATTTTCTTATGTCATTCCGGGCTTGACCCGGAATCTAGTAAATTTCTGGATTCCCGCTTTCGCGAGAATGACACAAAGGTATTACAAATTATTTAAAAAATTATTTTCCTCTATTTTTTTTCCGAAACAGCTTTCAAGACCTGAACTAATCCTCGGATGTTTCCGGCTAGAACGTTGACGAATCCTGATACTGGCGCGTTGATGGTGCTGACGAGCTTGGCCAGCATTTCTTCTTTTCCGGGAAGCTTGGCCAGAGCTTTAACTTCCGCCGAGGTCATCAGTTTTTTCTGAAGGATGCCGGCCAGGATCTTTATATTTTCATTTGTTTTTCCGAATTTATCAATAATTTTCGCTCCCGCGATTTCATCTTCAGAAATGGCTATCGCAACTTGCCCTTCGAGGCCTTTGACATCCATCTCTATTCCCGAATCCTTGAGTGCCCTTTTAATAAGAGTTTTTTTAACAACCTTCAGATGAACTTTATTTTTTTTCAACTCTTTTTTGAGTTCGCTTAAATCCTTTACTTTCAATCCTTTATAATCGACAAAAACAGCGGATTTCGACGCTTTAATTTTTTCCGATAAGTCCTTTACTAGTTGTTTCTTCTGGTCCTTGGTAAGCATGTGATTGTCTACTAATTACGAATCTCGTACGAATATACGAATTATTTTCATTATTCGTCACATTCGTAATTAATTTGCCACCGCCTTGGCGGGGTCCCGCTGCGGCGGGATAATTCGTAAAGAAATCTTCGTAGAGAAAACCAAAAATCTGCGTTTGACTGCAGACCCAACCGCAAATGAAACTCACTTGCTTTGCTTCCTCGACAGGATTTACGTCTCTCGACAACCTGTTGTCTGCGGATATTCAATTACTCTAATATTATAACTTTCTCGCTAAATATGTCAAGTTTTATTAAGCTTTTGGTTCTTCCAGCTTTCCTTCATGGGTTTTGGTATTCTTTTCCTTTATTTTTTCTTCTGTCTTTTCCGTCTTGGTTTCTTCCGCTTTTGGCTCTTCTTTTTTAGTCGCCTCCTTTTTTTCTTCCGGCTTCTTTGATTCCTCTTTCAATTCTGTCTTATCTTCCCGCTTTTTCTTAATTTTAATCGGTCTCTTTTTTCCTTCAATAACTTTCTCTCTTATCAGAAGGTTATAAACCGAGTCCGAAACCTGCGCTCCCTTCTCTATCCAATAACCAATTCGCTCCTTTTCAAACGAGCCCTTTTTGAGGCGGGGATCATAGCTTCCCAGCACTTCTACGTGGCGCCCTCCTGGCGCAACGGTGTGCTCTTGAACCACAATCCTGAAATACGCCTTATTTCTTTTTCCCACCCGGTTAAACCTGATCGTTAGCATAATTATAATTTTTAGAGGTCCGACCTCTTGCGACCACAGCGGCCAAAAGAGGTCGGACCTCTTTATTTCCCCAGATTACAGCATTATTTAAAAGATGTCAACTTGCTCTCTGCCTCTCGGCTTCATCGATAATTTTCCCTTCTTCTCCCACCTGATCCAGGCGAATGGAAAGCAGTTTGGAAATTCCGTCTGATCCCATTGTAACTCCGTAAAGCAGCGACGCTTGGCGCATGGTCTCCCGATTATGAGTAATTACAACAAATTGGGTGTTAGCCGCGAGTTCCTGAAGAATTCTTCCAAAGCGGCGGGAATTAGCTTCATCCAGCGCCGCGTCCACTTCATCCAGTACCGAAAACGGAGGCGGATTGTAGGAAATAATGGAAAAAAGCAAAGCGATGGATGTGAGCGACCGCTCGCCGCCGGAAAGCATATTTAAACTGGTAATTCTTTTCCCCGGCGGACAGGCAAAGATATCAATTCCAATTTCTTCCTTTTCCTCTTCTAGTTCTTCTAATTTATCTTCGTCGGCTTCTGTTCCTGTTTCATTATCCTTAATATTAATCAATTCTTCCTCTCTTAATTTTAATTTTTGATTTTTTATTTTTGATTTAATAAGATAGGCGTTTCCTCCTCCAAAAATAATCCGGAAATATTTTGTAAATTCCTCGTTAATCCGCTCAAACGCTTCATTGAAAATCTTGCTGATCTTTTGGTCCATTTCTTTTATTACCTCTCGCAATGACTTCATGGCTTTTTTCAGATCTTCCGATTCCTGGGAAAGAAATTCAAAACGCTTTCTGGTCTCTTCATATTCTTCAATTATCAGAGGATCAATTCCTCCTGCTTGTTCCAGTTGGACCTTGGTCTTGGCAATTTCCCGCTCCAATTCTTCTTTATTGCACGGCTGGCCGTCATAGCGCAAATCATTGGGTTTCAGTCGGAGTTCATTGTAAATTTGGCCGGTCAAATCTTCTTCGCGCACCTCCACTTTCGCCAAGTCCACTTTTGCTTCATTGAATTGATCTTTAAGTTTTCCGAGTTCGTCCTGCTTGGCCCGAGTCATTCTCTCCAGTTCAAAAAATTTCTGGCGGAGATTTTTGCTGCGCTCCGTTTCTTGCCCAATGGCCTCCCCGACTCTTTCAATTTCCTTCTTCTGCTGCTCAATTTTTTTTCTTATCTTCTCCATCATCACAGAGAGATTTTTTATTTTTTCCTTCTGCGCTTCCGCTTCCGCCGACATTTCTTTTTCAACTTCTACTTTTCCTTCCCCGATTATGCGCCGCAGTTCAAATAATTCCTGCTGAATGGCCCTGGCAAATTCCCGAATGTCCTGGAGTTCCTCAAGGCGCTCAACTTTTCCCAGCCGCTCTATCAGCTTCTCCTGATCCCGGCGGATTTTTTCAAGATGATCCCGGACATATCCGTGATCTACCGGAATTTGTTCAATCAGCTCGTCCTGGATCTTTTTTTCCCTCTCAATTTCCAGCCGGCCTTCGGTAATGACTAACTCTTTCTCCAGAGCGTTCAATTGCTCGCGCAGCGTCTCTTTTTCCTTTTCCAGCGCCTCTAACTTCCGGAAATCCTGTACTTCTCTTGATTCCTTATTAAGTTCGTCATTCATCTTATCCACCGCGCGTTGAACGTTCATCATCTTGGCTCCTAAGTCGTTCTTTTCTCCGGACAAGATTTCTTTTTCTTTCTGAAACACATGCCACAAATAAGAAAAAAGTTTGATTTGCTTTTCGCGAAGAACTGCTACTAATTCTTTGCCTTTTTGAGCTTTGGCCGCCTGGCGCTTGAGCATGCGCAGGTGAGGAGCAATTTCCTTAACCAGATCCCCCACCCGCTCCAGATTGGTCTGGGATGATTCCAGTTTGCGGATAGCTCTTTCTTTTTTTATCTGATACTGTTTTACCCCGGCCGCGTCTTCCAGAACTACCCGCCGCTCGGAAGGAGTAGCACTCAAGACGCCATCAGTCATTCCTTGATTGATGACGCAATAACTTTCCTTGCCAACACCAGCTTTAGCGAGTATATCAATCACATCAATTAAACGTACCCGGTTGCCATTAATAAGGTAGTCCGATTCGCCGTTGCGGAAAAGCTTGCGCGATATAGTTACTTCGGAAAATTCAAGAGGTATCTTTTTATCGCTGTTGTCAAAATGAAGCGTGACAATCGCTGAACCTAAACGGGACTTTTTGCCGGAACCGGCGAATATCACGTCTTCAGATTTCTTTCCTCGCAGATTCTTCATAGATTGTTCTCCCATTGTCCAGCGGATAGCGTCGGCAATATTGGACTTTCCCGAACCATTGGGACCAACGATAGCCGTGATGCCGCAGTGATTTTTGCCAGGACGAAAACTGCACGCCGGCAAAAATTCCAGAGTTGTTCTCTGAGCGAAAGATTTAAAGCCGGAGAGTTCTATCTTTCTTAAATACATGACTGATGAACACCCAAAAGAAACAGATTAACACTAATCACGGATAGAATAATTTAATCCGTGATCTGTGTAAATCAGTATCAGATCAGTGATTATCCGCATGTATTGTAGCATATTTGAGCAAAATAAAAAAGAGCAGAGAGATACAAGATGCTGATTTTTGGTCAGCTTCTTGCATTCTCATGCTCTTTGTTTTTTCGAGAGTGCGAGGATTACGCAGTGCTGTTGCACTGGTTGTAGGATTTTATCCTAACTCCGCGCGCTTCTCGCCCAGCTATAGTGAATTCCGGCCATAAATTGGCTCCATTAGAAGATGGAGAACCTTTAAGGCCTTACTTCTGCTTCAGTATGGACCTCACCTTATCCAGATACCCGCGGGGCAGCTTCTTGCCCTCCTTCAGTGATTTCTGAACGAAAGTTGGCCCGTGGTGGTAGGCTATGACAGCCGTTTCCACCGACTTAAACCTATAAATGAGATCGAGGAAGTAGAGGTACGCAAATTTCGTGCTCGCCTCCGAGTCATTAAGAATCTCGTCAAAACCAAGGTCTTTGCAATCAGGAAGCTTCTTAAGCACATCTTCAAGCGCAATTCGTGTAAGTCCTGGGGGTCCGAAGGATTTTTTGTCGGGGTGAGCACCTTTCACGACTCCACCCAATCTGCTTATGGCTTCAAAATATATTTGCGCAGATTCCAGTAATTCGAGGGATAGTCCGCTTTCGGCCTTCATAATAGCCTTGAATGTAGGAGGCGCTTCGTTTGCCATTTTTTCTTTCTGGGGCGATGTGACCTCTTCGATTTTGGCCTGGATTTTCTGCTCTACATTCGAGGGGTCTTCCTTAAACCCTATGCTTGTGATAGATACAACAGCAGCAAGCCCAAGTGCTATTATCAGGATTGGGTGTTTTAGCAGAAGATGTAACAGAGCGCTGCACAGGCTTTGGGGACTCTCGTACATGTTATATCACCTCCCCTTTCTTTACTTCTTCTTCCAGTCGCCTCCTAAAGACCACTGCAAGAAACCGACTACTCTTATGTCGTTCTTAACAGATCTTCTGGAGCCGCCGAAATAATCATAATACTCTCCTCTCAGTCCGATCGCCATATCCCCCCAGGAGTTTTCAGAGACCTTAAGGGGGTGCTTAAGCTTGATTCCTGCCCACGGTCCGACTTTATTGTTCCAGTAGTCGGATTTGTGGTCTGAAATCGTGCCTCTTAGACCAAGAAAGGTGTTGAATATCCAATCGGTTTCGCCTATTCTGGTCCAGTCGATTCCCTGCTCGAAATAGGCGTCCAGCTTAAACCCCCTTTCTGTGTCGGGGTTTCCGATGGTTTGGGTGCCTTCCCCCCAGGTCAACCAGGGATAGCCCATGGGCGTTTCCGCGAACGCGGCGCCAGCCACGCAGAGAAAAGCAAGGCATACTGCTGCCAGCATTATTTTTGCGCTTTTTAACACGTTCTCCTCCTTTTGCTGTTTTTTTGCCTGGCCTCAGGAAGCCTGAGACCGCAACAACCTCAAAGCCGCCTCTGCTCTTGACGCAAGCCGCTATCCTATCAAGCGCTTCGGCGCTGAATTGGTACTCTTCACATCACCTCCTTTCATTCGACAATCGGCTCCAGATCTCCGAAGCTTGTCTGCTCAGGGAACCTGAAGAACATTTCGTATCCGGGTTCGTAGGGTGCGGAATGAAAAAAAATAGCTCTGTTGCTCTTGTCTTTCTTGAGCCATTCAGCAACGGGCTTTGCATCCTCCTGGTTGAAGATTCTCACACCTATTGCTTTGGATCGCGATTTTTCCGCCTCTGCCACTACTTTGAATGTTTCCCCCACTCCTGCAGCGACACTTTTAAGGTTAAGTTTCAATTTGAGGATTTTTTCCAGTTGCTTGAAATACCTTGCAGGTGTGTCGCAGTACTGATCCGGATAGCCCTTTTCCGTGAACTGAACTACTATCTTCTCTTCCAGGCTTATGCTGACTGGTTGATCTCCTATGACTGCTCCGTTCTGGTGCTTCCTTATAGGGGCGGTTCCCATTATTGTAACACCTTTCGGAACAAGCTTCCTGTAACCTATGAGCTGATATGCAAACCTGTCGCAGGGTCCGAAGCAGTTTATCCCATTTCTAGCGAGAAAGAGTGCCGCGTCAGCCTTGGCCGGAGTGTCCATGCAGGCTATTACGAGATCAAGTTTCTCTAAAATTTTCATTCTGCGAGCTTCTTCTGCAACCATGTTGAATCCGTGGGTGTCAGGCAGAATTGCCTTGTTTCTGCCATCCAAGAACGCTGCTGTAGGGTAATCCACTTTGCTGGGGTCTATAAGGAAAGGGTAATTTCCTGATGTTCCGTCTCCTGCATAGTAAAAACCATCCATTTTCCTTACAGCCCTCGCAGGAGAAAGCGAGCAGACCTTAACGTCAGCATAGTCCATTAGAAACTGCACCATTCTGCCTTCCATATAGGGGACAACGTCCTCTTTTGTTCTGATGCGCCTGTGGGGGTCTGCCCTTTCATCGAACTTTGAATTCTTCCATGCTATGTCACGGACAACTCTATCAACCTGGGTTCCTACATATGATGCCTTAGGAACTATGATTTTCGATTTTCCCAGAACAAGCATCTTCCTCTGAGACGAGAGAAGGGACTTCGGAAACGCAAGAGCCCCCAAAAAGCCTATTGCCGAACATTTAATAAATTCCCTTCTTTTCACTTTCCTTTTCTCCTTTCTTTAGTGTCCTTTATTCCAGCTTGACAATCGCTCCCGGACAATCCATTCCTTCCAGAGCGAGCGCCAGAAAACATAGAAGTTTACAGGTCTTATCACAAAGTATGCAGGAATAGATGTTAAGGTTTTCCAGAACAATCCTATTCTTGCTCCTTTTATCAGGCAGGGCACTGAGACAAGCGCAAGCTCGGCCAGGATGCTTAGCGCAATTGCTTCAATTATATTTTTTGTGATCAGGAAGCATCCTGCGAGTAGAATAAAAGGGGAAAGAAGCGATTCAATAAGATATCCGTAAATGAAAGCCCCCAGCTTCTTGTTTTTCCTGAAACTATGGATTGATACGTTCTGTAAGAAGCTTCTTGTCCATCGATCAACCTGATTCACGAATATCCTTAGCGTGGGCGGATCTGCCGGGAAGCAGTAAGCCCTCTGATCGCAATAAATGCGATAGCCGCTTATCGAGAATTCCCACGTGAGGTCCATGTCTTCTGCCATGGTCCTTGCCTTGAAGCCTCCGAATTCTTGTAGGAGCTCTGCCCTGAAGACAGAGAAGCATCCTGATGAAACGAGCACCGCCCCCATATTGTTCTGGCCGGCTTTGAATATGCTTATGCCGAAAACATATTCTATGAAGCGCCCTCTTTCCCAGACGGTTTTAATCCTCTGAGGAATCACGAACCCGCATACCGAAGCGGTCAGCGGGTCGTTGAAGTAGGGAAGCGTCTTCTCTATCGCGTCTTTGGCCAGAACAGTGTCCGCGTCAATGGTGGCGACTAGTTCTGTTTTCACGTAAGGAAGCGCAAAATTCTGTGCCTGCGCCTTGGTGCCCTGGTTCACGGGAGTCCTTATGACCCTGGCTCTCATCTGCCTGGAAAACTCTCCTGTCTTGTCAGAGGAACAGTCATCCACAACTATTATCTCATCTATCTTCGCTGTCTGCGCTTTAACGCTGCCTATTGTCCTCCTTATTGACCTCTCTTCGTTATATGCAGGGATGATCACTGTTATTGTGTAATCCTTTTCTGGCGGTACGGAAACGATCTTCGGCTTCATCCCCAGCCACCACCTCCAGTCCAGAAGCTTCATTTTCTCACCTCCTTTCTTTCAGGAACTGATTTTTCATATCTCACCTCCTTTCTGAAAATTTTAATTGTAAAATAACTAACTTCCGTGTTAGAACGATAGCAAGATACTGAGAGGCGTCAAGGGTAAATGATTAATTTTTCCTTTATTAAAGCAAATTATTGAAAAAAACCAAATTAAAAAGAGCAGAGAGATACAAGTTGCTGATTTTCGAAGCTCTTCGAGTTTGTTTTTTCAAACCTTATCGCTTGAGCTTCTTTCGGTCCAGCATCTTGCATTCTCATACTCTTTTATTGCTTTGAGAGCGCGGCCTGCCCGTATGACTTGCGCCAGAGTGGCAGGCGGGGGCTTTCTCCAATAATATTTCAATTGGTTCGTGGGATATCGCTGATATCCTCAACGCCGCACACGCGCTTCTCGAACTTATATTTTTTTGGGCAGGAGAGAAAGAGATTAAAATTGAGATACTTTTGGCTCTATTTTATACTTTTACTAAATACTTTAAGCTTACAAATATCTCTTTCTCCCCTTAAATCCCCCTGCGATTTTTTGATAAAACTCTACTTTTTCGGGGGAGATTTTCAAAGATATTGGGCCTGGGGATTGCTGTATCAACTCTCCTGCTGCTCTGAACCTTGTCCGAGATTGGGAGAGTTTATGAGTCCGTGCAGTTCAACGCAATCCGCAGAGCGTTGCTTGGCCAGGTATTTATGCTACCGATATATTATACTGGACCATTACATTAAGTAATAGCTACCAGTTTAGCGGGGCATTATAGCCTTCCCTAATTGGAATCCGATGATCCTTTAAAAGGTTTTAGACATGGCCAATTTAACCGGGACATTATACCGCAAGTTCACCTCATAAACACCTGACCCATCACGAGTGAGAAAGTAAAATTTCTTAAATCCCAAACTTATAGCATTTCTGGTGCCACTTTTTAACCAATAACACCAGTAAACTTGCCACCGGCGTAACCAGCAACAAGAGATCATTATCTTAATGGCACAAGCTTATAATGATCGCTCTACAAGCCTATTGGAATTACACCTCCTTTCTCGTACTCTCCATCGGGTTTTTATTTTGCCTGTCCTTTGAAACTTTTCCAGAGCGACGCTAATACCTTATCCGAGCAACCTGCCGATTTTACGCTCCCTTATCCGTGAATGCCATCGCTTTCATGTATATCACCACTCTCCTTTCCGGCCGCTTAAATTTCTTGTTGCGGCCTTGATCTTTGAAAAGTTGTAAATAAAAAGAACAAATTCCTTATGTTTTACTTTCGCATATTATTGAAATTTTGTCAAGCAGCTATTATCTAAAAATATGGTCAATAGGTTAGGGTTATGATGCCCGTTTGGTATAGGGGTTACGTATTTTGGCTTTTAACTTAACCTTAACCTTGAACTATACCGGCTTCTTAACCCTAATCTCTAAACTCACTAACAAATTCTGCCAGTTCCACCAGCCGGTTAGAGTATCCCCACTCATTATCATACCAGCCGACGATTTTCACCAAATTGCCGTTTGCCATCGTCAGCGGAAGATCGATAATAGCGCTAGCCGGATCGCCTTTGAAATCCATGGAAACAAGCCCTTCAGTGGAAACTATTAGTATACCTTTGAGTTCCCCTTCGGCCGCCTCCCGGAAAGCATTATTGATCTCTTCCACGCTTTTCGGATTTTTCACCGTGCAAATGAAATCAACAATGGAGACCACTGGTGTAGGAACACGAAGAGCTATACCATCAAGTTTACCCTCTAAATGTTTTAATACCTTGCCGACAGTTTTGGCCGCTCCGGTGGTGGTCGGAATGATATTTACTGCCGCCGCCCGGGCCCGCCGCAGGTCCTTATGGGGAAGGTCGTGCAACCGCTGGTCGTTGGTGTAGGAATGAGCGGTCGTCATAAAGCCCTTCTCCACCCCACACAGATCATCCAGCACTTTAATCATCGGCGCTAAGCAGTTGGTCGTACAGGAGCCGTTGGAAATAATGTCCTCGCCCTGATAATCTTTTTCGTTCACTCCCAAAAGATATACCGGGATGTCGTCTTTAGGAGGAGCTGACAGAATGACTTTCTTGGCTCCGGCTTTCAGGTGCTTTTCAGTCGCTTCCCTATTTTCAAAAACGCCGGTGCATTCCAAGACAATATCAACTCCCAACTCATTCCAGGGAAGTTTTTCTGGATCTGGCTCAGTTAAGTACTTGATCCGCGTTCCAGCAACAATTAATTCTCTGTTATCCTCATCAGCGATAACTTCTCGCTCATAGCGTCCATACAGTGAATCATACTTGAGCAAATGAGCCGCGGTCCTGATGTCAGTTAAATCGTTAATGGCGACGACCTCAATATCCTCTTTTTCAAAGGCAATTTTGAATGTCGGCCGGCCAATGCGGCCAAAGCCGTTGATGGCGATTTTAACCATAAATTTTCCAAAAATTAATCATTATTTATACTTATTCTACAACAATATCTTTTATTTTCCAATGTTCTCCCGGGATTTTGGAAATTGAGAATTTTGTATTTTCCAAAATTGTGTTCTTGGCTATATTTCTTAGCCCAAATTCTAAATTCTCTATGGTAGTATCCTCCACATGTTTCGATAAACCATTATGAGCCAGAGCAATGCTACCAACTTCCAAACTAACGCTTTTAATGTTAATTAAATTCTTTTTACTGGCAATCCTTAAAAGTTTATCGATTATTTCTTTGGCTAACAAAAAATCGTGCAAAATTCATGGAACATATAGCATGGAACATATAGCTTGTGCTTTTTTAGTTCCATGTTTCATGTTTTATGTTATGTGATTAGTGTACCGCACACGATATGCAAGGATCATACGCCCGGATAAAAGCGCGCAGTTTCTTCTCCCTTTCCACTGCCGGCAGATCTATCACCACCGGAACATAGGCCTCAATATCGTCTTCCAAATGCGACAGAAATTGGGCGGTCGGAGTAATGATGTTGGCATTTTTGACGCAGCCCTTGGCGTCAAGATCAATATGATAATAAAGCGTTCCTCTGGGTGCTTCCACGGCCGCTGCTGCTGATCCCTCACGGACAGTGTATGATCCGGTAAGAGCTTTACTTAGATCACTATTGGATAATATCCGCAAAATCCGCGATGACTCTTCCACTGCGGCAATCACTTCTGTCATCTGGTAAAGGACGTTATGAAAAGGATTATAATCCGGAAGTTTGTAATTGAGGCCTTCTAAAAATTTCATCGCTTGGGGCGGAAGTTTTTTGGCCATATTATTCACCCGGGCGATAGCTCCTACCATATAGCTGGTTTTTCCGTCAGAGACGACGCGCTTTACAATCTCCCGCGGGCGCTGAAACTCCTGAAATTTCTTCTCAAATTGATCCACCGAGATGCGCAACCCTTTGCTCGAAATAATATCGCCATCATAAATAGCATACTCGCCAAACTTATCAAGTGAAACATATTCCGTCGGACGGGAAAACTCGGGGAGTTTTATCCTCTTGAAAAACTCACCCATTTCCAACGCCAGCGGAAATGCTGCTTCACCGGCGGCAATCAGCCGCTGAATTTTAGCCAATTCCGGAACTTTCTTGAATCCTCCGACCTCATTGGTGAGTGGATGAATCACCCGCCCTCCGACAGTCCTCACTATATCAAGTCCGTACTCCCGAAGTTTCAGGATCTTTTTCGTCTCCTTTGGATATTCTTTAGTCAGATTAAGATCATTTTCAATATCCAAAAAATCGGCAAGTGACAAAAAGAAGAGGTGAAGCGTATGAGAATGGATAATTTGCCCCCACTCAAGAAGTTTCCGCAGATTCACTGTTTCATTGCTCACTTCAACTCCGAAAGCGTTTTCAATGGCTTTAATGGAGGTCAAGTTATGGACCACCGGGCAAATCCCGCAAATTCTTTGAGCGATGATCGGCACGTCTTCATAGCGCCGACCGACTAAAATTCCCTCCATCAGGCGAATTCCTTCCTGGACTTCAAGCTTGGCCGATTTCACGTCACCGCGAACGACACTGGCCATAAACCCGGCGTGCCCTTCCATTTTGGCGATGTGATCTATCCTAATATTCATCCTAATTATTTCCGAATATTATCCGAATGTTTTTTGTCTAATATCCGGACTGGTTTAATTTTCTTTTCAGAAAAATTTACTATTATTCCAAGCTCATTTTCAGTAGCGCGTAGATATCTTTTCATCTGGACATAATCCTGTTTTGTAATGTATCTCTTGCACTTTATATCTAATACTATTTTGTCATCTATCAAAAAATCCAAAATGTTTCCGGCTAATCTTATTTTGTTAAATTTTATCGGCACTTCAATTTCTCTTTTGTATTTTATGCCATTCTCTTTAAGTAAAACCTCTAAAGCTTCACAGTACTGATTATGTTTGCAAAAGCCACCTAGGGAATTGTGTACATTAAATAATAAACCATACAATTGATAACATAAATCCTTGTGCAAAATATTTGCCATAAACCATTCGGATTTTAATTCAGATCTATTCGGATTATAATTCGGATAAGTCATCTCTTAAGCCATAGATTTCGCTTGTATTTTCAAATTCCTCCTCCGTCATCATATCTCTGAGCGTTTCACGCATGGCTTTCACATTACCCGTTGGGCGCAGTCCCCGGCAACCCTGGCACATCATCCGGGCCGTGGGGCAAACAGCGTCGCACCCCCCTAGGATCATTGGACCAAAACAGGGCTTCTTATCTAGCAACAGGCACCTGTTTTTTAATTTCTGACATTCCACGCAAATTGAAAGATCAGGGATTTTAGGAATTTTACCAGCTAAGAGTTCTGGCAGATATTTTAAGAATTCCTCACCGTTGATCGGACAGCCCGGAAAAGTAAAATCCACTTTTACAAAGTTATCTACTTCTTTAATTTCAGGATTGGCAATTCCCTGAACATACCTATACACATACTTGATGGTTTGCTTTTCTTTTTGATAATTCTTAATCCCCGGTACTCCTCCCATTGACGCGCAATTGCCCAGTATTACAAGTAATTTACTTCGTTTTCTCAATTCCTTCAGGGTTTTGATATTTTCGGAAGTTATCGGGTTTCCTTCCACAATTCCAATATCTATTTTTCTTCCCTTATCTTCTTCGTCTTCGATCATTCGAAAGTCCACCATTTCCACTCGATTCATTAAGTCAAAAAATCTCTGCCCTAAATCCAAAAGGGCGAATTCACAACCCTCACAGGAGGTCAAGCTGACAATGGCGATTTTGGGCTTCGGCTGATCCATACTAATTATTTTACCATAAATACATCTTT
Organism: Candidatus Moraniibacteriota bacterium; assembly: GCA_026396275.1. Classification (NCBI taxonomy): domain Bacteria; phylum Candidatus Moraniibacteriota; species Candidatus Moraniibacteriota bacterium. The sequence goes on from JAPLXC010000006.1 coordinate 26,776, forward strand.
TAGAAAAAGAAAAAGAGCAAGAATGAAATATTCTTGCTCTTGCTATTGATTGTTTTTCCCTCACTTCTTTTTATACCGTTTAACTATCATCTGAAACAGTTTTACCGTAAGCATTATGCCCCCTGCCAGTGTAAATATCCTCAAAAAAGCGACCTCAGTGCGAACTTCTGGCTTAACAGGTGTTACAACAAGAAGAAACAGCGTCGCTAGAATCAGTGATATTATTAAGAACATTTCAACCTCCTTTTTCTAATCCTAAAGTAATCCTAAAGTTCAACTTTAGGAAACTTTAAAACGCCAATTCTTGACAACAGTTTGGGTTCCTTCGCACAGATTCATAAACTTACTGTAATCAATTTCACCTAAATGCTCACAAGCACTGATAAATTCTTCTTGATTGGCCTGGTCTTTTAATATCTTTTCTTCAGTGGCTCTGTCAAATTCGGTAGTAATTACCGCTGCATAATGGACTAAAACCTTCTGACCAACTGACATTGCGGCATCTTCCGGAAAAGGCACTAAGTTTTTCACTGAAAATTCCGAGTTACCGTTTCGATATATGCCACTTAACTTCTCACCAGCAGATACTATCTCCACCGGAATCAAAATGTGCGCGAATAGAAATTGCTGGGCAAGTTTCTTGCCATGAATCTGGTTCCGAATTTGTCGCACAATTTTTTGAAGATGTGGCCTTCCGCCAAAAAATTCCAGAACCATATCTCTGTCAACGAGATTTTTTCCTAAACTCTTGGCAAATTTAACAATATCCTGGTAGGTTTCTTTTTCCAATAAAAAAACCTTGGCGAATTCTTTAAGATCAATTTTATCCTCCGATTTTAGGTTCTTAATCAACCCTTGCTGTTCTTTTCCAAACAACTCGTCCTTGAGTGGCAGACAGCTTACTACAATTCTGCTAAAAACTAATGCTGCATTTTTAGTTATAAGCATAGCTTATTTTTCTCCTTTTTTCAAAATTTTAAAGATCTTTCTGGCTTCTCCTTCACCTATTTTTTCAACGACAATCCCTTGCTGTGTTAAGCAATAATCGCCGATTTTTAAATCTATCATACTTTTTACTTTCTGTCTATCCCCGCTGGGATTTTCGACAATAACAAAATCCTTTTCGACTACTATGACTTTTTTGGGTATAGTTAAACACATATACGAATTATGATTCGAATTACGCCCAAATTACGATACGAATTCGCATTTTAATTCGGATATAATTCGCATCTTCATTCGGATGCCTGCCCGTCGCTCCCAAATATCTTGATTTTTTCCTGAACAGTTTTTTTCACCGCTTCGCGGGCATCGCCCAAAACTTTTCGGATATCAAAAGAAAGGCCTTCCTGATTGCGAGCCGCGTTAATCAAACTATTCATAAAAGCCAAGCGCAAGCTGGTATCTACGTTAAAACAAACTATCCCTCTTTTGATAACTTCTTCCACTCGGCTGTTTTCCCAATCCGAAGCACCGTGCAGCACCAGGGGAATATTCGTGTACTTTTTAATCATCTCTAAACGGTCCAGGTCCGGCTTTGATCGTTCTTTAAAAAATCCGTGAGCATTTCCGATAGCCACCGCCAAAGAATCAACATTGGTTTTGGCCACAAAATCCTCTGCCTGACCTGGATCGGTCATATATTTTTCCCATTGAATCTCCCCCATTCCCAATTCGCCGATATAGGGGACATTTCCTAACTCTGCTTGAACGGCTATTCTTTTCTTGTGGCAAAAATTAACTACTTTTTTGGTCATTTCTAGATTGTCCATGTAATTCTTTCTGGAGCCATCATACATCACCGAGGTAAATCCAATCTCCACTGCCCGCTGAATAATTTCAAAACTTTTTCCGTGATCAAGGTGAATTCCAACCGGTATTTCCGGAGCATAGAATTCGGCGTCATTTTTTACCAAGTGAAAAATTCCTCTTCCGCCGGCGTATTCCATTGTCTTTTCCGTAATCTGGATAATAACCGGGGAGCGCATTTCGCGAGCCCCTTCAATGATAGCGCGGGTGGTTTCAAGATTCATCGTATTAAAAGCCCCAACGGCATAACCGCCTTCTTGAGCTTTGGCTAATATCTCTTTAACACTGACTATCATACATATAAAATTAAACCAATTATTTTTCACTAATGATTTGAGCTAGCTTAATAAACTCATACGGTGTTAAACTCTCTCTCCCGACAAGCACCCCGTCCATTCCCGGTTCCAGGCAAAGCCGCTCAATATTTTTTTCCTTTACCGATCCGCCATAGAGAATCTTTATTCGTTCGGCGAATTTTGCTCCATATTTATCCACTAATATTTTTTTAATAAGGATTCTTGCTTCCATCACTTCATCGCTGGTCGGAACAACATCCGTGCCGACGGACCAAACTGGTTCGTAGACGAGGATTATATTTTCCAGATACGCCGAGGGGACATCACTAAGACCTTCCTCGATTTGCAGATTGACCACGTTTTGAGTCAGTCCGGCATCCCGTTCTTCCTGTGTTTCCCCCACGCAATAAACAGGATGCAAGCCCGCTTTTGCGGAGGCCTTTAACTTAAGATTGGCCGAAGCATTGGTCTCCCCAAAATATCTGCGCCGTTCGCTGTGACCGACAATAACATATTCGGCGCCCAGATTCTTGATCATCGGTGGGGAAATTTCTCCGGTATATGAGCCGCTTCTTTCTTCAAAAACATTCTGCGCCCCGATTCTCACATACTTTCCGCCAAGATTGCTAACAAAATCCTCCAGATAAACGAATGGCGGACAAAGAACGATCTCTGTATTTTTAAACTTTATTCCAACAATCTCTTTCTTAAACAGCTTGAAGTAACAGTCTCTTTCTAAGGGAGAAAGGATATTCATTTTCAGATTGCCGACGACATATTTCATAATTCTAATAATGCTAATAAATGCAAATCAACGAATTGCTAATCTTTGCAATTTGGATTCAGTACTCTTTTAGGGCTTAAGTATTTTACATTAAAATTAACAAGTAAGCTTAGTCTCTTATTTAACGCAACTAAATATCTTTTTGTCTGATAAAAATCTGAACGGTCAATAATTCTCTTGCATTTCAATTCTAAAATTATTTTATTCTTTATTAAAAAATCAATTCTATTTCTTCCATTTTTCTCGCCCATAAAAAATTCTGGCAATATTTTTTCTCTTTCATATTTTATATTGTTTTCTTTTAACTTTCTCTCAAATAAATCACCATGTTGTTTTTCATTGCAGTATTTCCCTAGATTATTATGAACCTTAAACAATAAGCCATTAATTTTATACGACAATTCCGGATAAACTAATTCTCTCTTCATATAATCATTCGCAATTAGCAGATTTGAATTTATTCGTTGATTAGAATTACATTCCAATTGTTACCAACAGCACAATTATCCCTGACACCATCGTACCAAGAAGCAAAAGTGGCAGGGATTTTTTCAGCGGCACCCCGAACACGAACGCCGCCAGCGCTCCTGTCATTCCCCCAATGAAAGGTACGGGCGTGGCTGCTAAAACGAAAATTGCCCACTTGCCATATTGCTCCATTTTTCCGTTTGTTCGCCGCCGGGTGTGCTCAAAAAGCCAATTGAAAAACCTGGAAAATAGGCCGACGTATTTTGACAAAAAGCTGGCAATTGGATCAAGGAGCAAAACAATCAAAACCATTGCGAAATATGTTCCGGCTACCGACCAAAGCCAAGCTGAAAGCGCCGAAAGTCCGTATAATTTGTAAGCTACTGGAATGGCCGCCCGCAGTTCAGTAACTGGAATGGCGGCAATCAAAAACGTGGAAAGTTCTTTGGGAAAGTGCTGAAATAAGTTAATTATCCAATCGTGCATAAAATAAAATAAAAATTCAAAGTGCAAAAATCAAAATGACAAATCAAAATTTAAAAAGGATAAAAATCATTTTGCATTTTGATATTTGATTTTTAATTTTGCAACTGTTTACGGAGATACTCCGCTGCTACTTCCGGCTGGATAGTTGAAATTTCAATTCCGGTCTCCAGTTCAAATCCCGCCCAAGTAGCCGTGTGCGGCAGAATTTCAATGTGCCAATGAAAATGAGGATAGTCCTTTCCGTCACAGGGAGAGGTGTGGATGTAAAAATTGTAAGGAGGATCGTTCAAGGCCTTATAAATCGAATTTAGCGCTTTGCCGAAAACCTCCGCCAGCTTAAACTTGCTTTCATCAGCAATCCTTTCAAAATAAGGAGAATGTTTTTTCGGCATCACCCAGACCTCAAACGCGGCACGGCTGGCAAACGGACAAAAGGCAATAAATTCATCGTTTTCAAAGACAATTCTTTTTTTGCTTTGGGCTTCGTATTCGGAGATGATGCAATAAGCGCAATGCCGGTTGCTGCGATTATAGAGTTCCGCTCCATCCAGTTCCATCTTTATATATGGAGCGACAACCGGAATGGCCATTATCTGGGAATGGGGATGGACCACTGACGCTCCGGCTTCCTTTCCATGATTGTGAAAAACGCTGATGAAATTGACATTTTTTTGACTCATAAGGAACAGATAGCGCTCCTGATATGCGTCAACGACTTCAGCTACCTCCAGAGCGTCCATTATCGCCATCTGGCGCCAATGGTCGCGAGTCACCACCACTTCATGATAGCCGGTGCCTGGCATCGCGAAGTATGGCCCTTCTTCCAGAGAGCAGGGTCCTTTATGTTGAGAAAAAGCCGGATATTTATTGGGAAAGACCCGAAGCGTCCATTCATTGTCCGACCGCCGGTAAATCAAAACATCCTTTTCCTGAACCGATTTTTCCGGGTCTTCAAAAAGACAGTTTTCAATTCCATTATCATCTTTTTGGTGTTCGTTTTTACTAAAGTCCTCTGGGCGCTTAGCTCTCCCGGTGGCGATAACCACCCAGTCGCCAGTGATGATATCTTGGCGAAGTTCCGACGTGCCTGCGTCAATTTTTTTGTTAATTTTTGTTTCCACCTTCTATATTAGTATTTAGTATCATGTATGATGTATTAGGTATTTTTTAAAATACTTCATACTTAATATTTGATACTTTATACTTTATACATTATACTTTTTCAAGTTATATTTTCCCGTCACTAGCCGCCACTTTGTTTTAAATAAATCAATGAGTACCTGGACAAAGCCATTGGGACCAAAAAGAGTTACGGTCGAGTCCTCTTCATTGAGCCATCGCACCGGCATTTGCTTTATTTTGAATCCTAGCTTTTCCGCCAGAATAATCATTTCAAAATCAAAACCGAAGCGGTCTACTACCATTCGACTGGCCACTTCTTGCGCCGCCCGGTCTGAAAATATCTTAAAACCGCATTGAGTGTCGGGATATTTCCAGATTCCCAGAACAATGCGAATCAGCCAGTTGCCGGAATTTCCCATGAATTCGCGATACTTCGGCTGATGAACCTGAATAAATGCTCCTTCGATATCCCGTGATCCAATTACCACATCATAGCCCTTGCCAAATTCTGGCAGAAACTTGTCCAGATGGGTTATTGAAGTCGATCCGTCAGAGTCCATAAAAAGCCGGCATTTTCCTTTGGCGGAAAGCAAGCCCTGGCGGACAATATATCCTTTACCGTGATTTTGAGGATTTTCAATGACGCGCAAGTTTTTGACTTGAGACGTGTAGTTTCTGGCAATTTGGGCGGTATTGTCCGGGGAGCCATCCACAATGACTAAAATCTCATAGTCAAAACCTTTTGGATTAAGGTATTTGTCTATCTCCAATAAAGTCCTCCCAATTCGTTCCCCTTCTTTATAAGAGGGCATAATTACCGACAGGTATGGTTGTTTTTCCATTAATTCATTATCTCTTTAAGTGATTACCTCGCCTTTTATGGCTGTTTTCAGTATAACACAAGCTGTTTTTTTTGAAAACAAGTTAGTGTAAATGGTGTTCTAATTTTTATCCAGCCACTCCTGCAGTATTATCCTCGCCGCTTCCTGGTCATCGAAGCGTTTTATTCCTTTGATATGTTTTTCAATTAGATGATCCTGGGCAATTTTAGTGGTAAACATTTCGTTCTGGTATTCAACTTCCACTCCCAGATTTTTTTCCAGAAACCTCCCCAATTTTTCGCCGTCATAATCCACTTCTTGGCGATTTATGTAAGACGGGATGCCGATAATGACTGTCTTCACATTTTCCTGCTCAATAATTTCAGTGAGGTTTTGCAAGAAATTCTTGTCGTTTTTTATTGTTTTATCCGCGAAAGCAATTTTCGTTTCTTCGTCCGCTAGCGCCAAACCGACATCGCTTTTGCCATAATCAATACCCAAATAATGGCTTATTTTGGCTGAATTTTCACTACCTATTGACATAGTAATTATTTTATGCTAATATAGTATGTTGGGCACATCGTGCCAGAAAATAAAAGTTTGTAAATTTAAAATTATAGGAGGCCTAAGGTGAAGAAAAATAGTAGTAACTGGCGCATTGATGTATTATTTTTATTATATTACGGGGCCATTTATCTTCTCAGCATTATTGCTTTTGTAGATATAGCAACCGTAATTGTTTCTACACTAATAAAAGAATTGCCTTTCTACTGGGTGGCAAAATTCTTCTGGAAAGGAATCATATTGATCATTATCATTATTGTCCTACTTCGGATATTTAACGCCCCATTCTTCTACTGGAGGAAACTAAAACAAAAATAACAAAGAGATTCATCCGGCCCTGGACTCACTTATTATATTCAAACTGTGAGTTCCAGGGTTTTTAATTTTAGAAAAACTGTACCCATTTTAAACAACTGAATTTTTAAGATCTACAATAACTAAGGGATCGTTAATATCTCAACTCCTTTTTCCGTAATGACAACCGTGTTCTCATAATGGGCGCTCAAACTGCCGTCGCGCGTCACAAACACCCAGCCGTCTTTGCCAAGCACTGTTTCAAAACTTCCCGCATTGACCATCGGCTCAAGAGCCAAGGTCATGCCGGCGGCCAATTTTACGTCCTGGTATTTTTTATTATAAAAATTGGGAATCTGGGGATCTTCGTGCAGTTCCTGGCCGATGCCGTGTCCCACTAAATTTCTCACTACCGAAAAACCCCGTCTTTCCACATATTTTTGCACTGCTTTGGAATAATCACTCAAAAATTTTTCCGCTTTTAAATTTTTTATTCCTTCCCAAAATGATTGTTCAGTTACCGCGATAAGCTTTTGGGCTTTCTCACTGATATCACCTACGGCATACGAGCGGGCCATGTCAACGTAGAATTCTTTATACTTCATTCCGATGTCAATTTTCAAAATATCCCCATCGTTAATGATCTTGTCTTTACGCGGCGTTCCATGAACTACTTCGTCATTAAGGGAAGTGCACAACGTTGTTGGAAAGGGACGACTGAAGCCGGAATTGTAACCTTTAAACGCCGGCTTTCCTCCAATACTAAAAACAAGCTTTTCGGCAAGCTTGTCTAGATCGAAAGTGCTGGCGCCCGGCTTTAGATTCTTTTCCAGCTTCTCCATAATTTCAGCCAATTTCCCCCCTCCCTCCCGCATAATGGCTGCTTCCCTATTATTTTTAATAATCACTGTGTGCATTGATTTCCTATTTATTTACCAGAACGCAATTTTTTGGTGATAAATTTAAAAATTTCATCAACGGCTTTTTCTCCCTTTGCTTCAACTAAAATGCCTTTTCGACGAAAATAGCTGATCACAGGGGATGTTTCCTTGTGAAAGACCGCCAGCCGTTTTCTAATGCCGCGAGGCGTATCATCAAGACGCCTCTGCACTTCTCCTTGACAAACAGGACAGCCATAGCGGGGATTTTTGATGTCTTTTCCTAAAACAAAACGGGCGAAACAGCGGGAGCACTGATAGCGCCGCGAGATTCTTCTTACTGATTCATGAGAAGAAATATTGAGATAAATAACTCTGTCAATCACCCGGTGATAATAATTAAGCGCTTTTTCCACGTCGTCAATTTGTCCTACTCGGCGCGGGGCGCCGTCAAGAATAATTCCCCTTCGGGAAGGAACTTTCTTTAGTTCTTTCTTTAAAACATGAAATATAATCTCATCCGGAACAAGTTCCTGTTTGGCATTAATTGTCTTGTTGACTCTTTTCCCAAGAACCGTTTTATCTTTCGCTGTTTGACGCAGTGCCAATCCAATATCAATATGGACTAAATTGAATTTTTTCACCAAAAAGGCAGCTTGGGTTCCTTTGCCGCTTCCGGGAGGACCTAATATAATTAAATTCATAAATTTCTAATCGAAAAAAACAAATTTCTAATGTATCATGTATTCGTATATTCGTATGTGATTCGTAATTCGTAGAGAGTTTCAAAATCCTTCGTAATCTCTCATTACCAGCTGGCTCTCAATCTGCTTGATGGTTTCAATTACCACCGAAACCACAATTAATATACTAGTTCCGCCGATTGTCAGAGCTCCAATTCCGGTAGCCCCTTGAATAGCCAGCGGGAGAACAGCAATAGTGCCCAAAAACAGCGAACCAGTAAGGGTGATTCGATTCATTATTCTGTGAAGATACTCGGCTGTGGTTCTTCCGGGGCGGATACCGGGAACATATCCTCCCTGTTTTTGCAGGTTTTCAGATATCTGATTGGGATCAAAAACCACCGCCGTGTAAAAATAAGTGAAAAGCACCACTAGTATGAAGTAGGCCGCTCCGTAAAACAGCTGGTTTTGAAAAACCCGGTTGACCAATGTGGCAATGTTTACCACCGTCTCATTGGGAACTTGCGTCAAAAAACTGGCAATCATTCCGGGAAAAAGCATTATGGAAACCGCAAAGATGATGGGAATAACTCCGGCTTGATTGACGCGCAGAGGTAAATGAGTTGACATCCCGCCGTACATTTTGTTTCCCCGGATGCGCTTGGCATAGGATACCGGGATATTTCTCTGTCCTTCAGACACTATCACTACTCCGGTGATGGTAATCAATGCTACTGCGGCAAAAATGAGATAAGTGAAGAGCTTGGTAGGATCGAAAGTAGTGATTAATTGAGAAGCTGCTGAAGGAAGGCTGGCAACAATGCCGGCAAAGATAATCAAAGATACACCATTGCCAATTCCTTTTTCGGTAATTAATTCTCCCAACCACATCAGAAATATCGTTCCGGCAGTGGCAATAACAATAATTACCGCCATATCAAAGGGAGCCAGTGTCCCCAGCACCTGCTGGGAGCGAAGAATAGTTATCATTCCAAAGGTCTGAAGTGCCGCCAGCGGCACTGTCAGCCAGCGGGTCCACATATTGAATTTTTGCCGGCCGGCTTCCCCTTCTTCTTTGTAAAGCTGCTCCAGCCGCGGGACAATCATGGTGAGAAGCTGCATAATGATTGAAGCAGTGATGTAGGGACCGACTCCCAGAAGAACAATGGAGATATTGGCCAGCCCGCCTCCGGAAAAAATATTGAGAAGTCCGAGAAGCTGGTTCCCTTCAAAAAACTCTTTGAGTCTTGTCACGTCGACTCCGGGCAATGGAATATTGGCCGCAATCCGAAAAACAACCAGAAGTGCCAGGATAAAAAGAATTTTATTGCGCAGTTCTCTAACTTTGAAGATTTGGATGATTTTTTCTAGCATTCCGCCAGCTTTATTAGCTTGGTTAGCTTTACTAGCTTAATTAGCTTCTCAAATTTCTAATGAAGCTAATACAGCTGAAAGCTAAAAGCTAGTTTATAATTTTTCCTCCTGCTTTTTCAATCGCTTTTTTCGCCAATTTCGACATTAAAATTCCCTTATCAATTGAAAGCTTTTTTGTTAACTTCCCATCTCCCAAAATTTTTATTCCATTTCTTGCTATAATTTTACCAACCAAACCGATTTTTACCAAATTTTCAATACTTACCGTTTCGCCGTTTTTGAAGTTTCTCTCCAGATCATTAAGATTAATGTTAATTTTCTTTGGGTGCGGCGACTTGAATCCCGGCATCTTCTTGAGCCGTTCGATAAGCGAAGAACGCCCGCCTTCAAACAGCGGGTTTATTTTAGCCCCTGAGCGCGACTTTTGTCCTTTCATTCCCCGGCCGGAATATGTGCCCCGCTTTCCGCCCCTGCCTACGCGCTTGCGGGCTTTTCTTTTCCCAATTTTGAGCTGATGAATCTGCATAATTTATTCGCATTATTTGGAATTATGATCTAATTTCCCTTAAGCTTTTTAGCGCTTCAATTGTCGCTCGAGCAACGCTTAACTTATTCGACGTGCCCAGTGATTTAGAAACGATGTCTTTAATTCCCGCCAAATCAACCACGGCTCTCACTGCGCCGCCAGCGATGATGCCCCGCCCTCGGGAAGCAGGCTTGAGAAGAACTTTCGCGCTTCCCAGTTTTTGGTAAACACTATAAGTAATTGTATTTCTAGCTAAATTTACCTCTATTAAATTCTTCTTGGCGTTGTTATAGGCCTTTTGCATCGCGTCGGAAACATCAGCTCCTTTGGCTACACCCACTCCTACTTTTCCTTTCCTGTTTCCAATAACCAATGTTGCCCGAAAACGAAAGCGCCGTCCGCCTTTAACTACCCGGGTTACCCGGGCCAGATCGAGAAGTTTTTGGTCAAAATCCGGCTTCTCCCTTCTGCCAAATCTTCTATTGTCTCTTGCCATTTTTTATATGCCAAAAATTATCTATTTAAAATTTTAATCCTCCTTCTCTCGCTCCATCAGCCAAACTCTTCACTTTGCCATGGTATTTGTATCCTCCCCGGTCAAAAACAACTTCGCCAATCTTGGCTTTTTTGCACTTTCCAGCAATGAGTTTGCCCAATTCTTTGGCGCCTTCAATATCATTTTTTGCTTTTTTTATTTCAGCCATCCGAGCTGAAACCAATGTTCTTCCTTTTTCATCGTTAATCACTTGAACATATAATCCTTTCAAACTCCGAAAAACGCAAAACCGCGGGCGCTTAGCTGTCCCTGAAATTTTAGATCTTACTCGACTCCTGCGTCTTAATCTTAGATTTTTTTTAATTACTGTCATAATTTTTACCCACGAATTTACCTGCCCGAAATGCTGTTACTCTAAAATTTAGTCGATCTTTAGTATTATAAGAATCTAAAAGTTAGTAATAAATTGTATAGAATTTCACGGCAGGCGGGCAAAACTTTCACTAATCTGCAAAATTTGTACATTTGTAGCGGATTTGTGGACTTGAGGGGTTTACGCGGAAGCAGGGGTGGAAACCGCTTTTTTACTTTCTTTTCTTCTTACCACTTCTCCGACATAACGGAATCCTTTGCCTTTGTATGGTTCAACTGGCTTTAGAGCGCGAATGTCGGCCGCAAACTGCCCTACTTTCTGTTTGTCGATTCCCAAAATAGTAAGAATATTGCCTTCTGTAGATGCTTCAATCCCTTCAGGAATCTGGATTTCAACCGGATGAGAAAATCCCAGCGCAAGATTTATCTTTTTCCCCTGCACCGCC
>JAPLXC010000007.1 GCA_026396275.1 Candidatus Moraniibacteriota bacterium
GGTCGGAAGTTGCTTGATATTTATTTTTCCTCCTTTTCCCAGCTGAATAATATCTCCCTCTCGCGTGCCCAGTGTTGCCCCTCGCAGGAAATAAGAGTTTATTGCCGAGGGAACCGATCCTACTCTTTTCCGGGGAACCATTTCGCTGTCAGTGCCGATGCGGATTCCCAGATAATAATTGCTTAAAGTGGATCCGTGAAAAGTAATTGATTCGGGAAAAGGAACAACTGTTCCGAGATAAGCATTGAGGATTCCGTCGTGAACATAAACTTTCTGGGTTTCTTCCCAAATTTTCCGGCCGGCATCAGTGTCGGAAGGATAAGGATCAGATATTTCCCGGTCAATGGTATAAAAAGCAAATCTTACATCGTATTCACCATTAGGCACCGCTTCGTTTTGGCTATTGACAATGTAAGCCGACACGTCAATACTCCTTGGTTCTTGGGCAACCGTGAAATTAAAACCCAACGCCACAACTCCGTAGATTGTCGCTATGGTTGTAATCAGTATTAGAATTTTATTTTTGGTTGCCATTTTTGTTTTCGGACGCTGAAATTTTTTAGGTCAATTAGGAATTAAATCAATTAGGTCAATTTATTTCAGTGCCCAGCCAAAAACTTCTTCCAGCGCTTTGGAAATAAGTTCAAAGATGGAAATGATTCTCGATCCGGTGTAAGCTGCGAAGTAATCAGATACTATTTCATTACCCCACCGGTCTTTTGACTTAACGGAATATACATACGCGGTGGCCGGATCAAGACTCGGTATCACGATACTATGATTAAATCCGTACGAACTTTCTTGTATCGTTTTTGGATTCTGCCCGTTATTCTTCGCATATTCAACTTCGGAGACGGAAAGTTTATTTGTCTTCCATAAAATAACAAGTTTTGCTTCATCCTGTTTTTTATTCAGGAACGCTTCGCTTTTCATCTCTGTAATTTCCAGCGGGACATCCTCCTCGCTCAAAACCGCCACTTCGCCGCCGAACCTAACTTGCTTCGCCTTAAAATTTTCACTGGCCAGCACGATGCCTTTGGGAATTTCTGTTTCTCCCCCAATTGTCTCCTCGCCTTTTATTACTCCTTTCTTTTCCTCCGCGATTTTGTAACTCTCTAAAGTTTCCAAAAATTCGGTTTCGTCTATGTATTTTTTTATAAAATTGTACCTCACAAAAGAAGCGGAGATGAAAATTACTAAGGCCGCCGCCATTACCGACGAAAAGAAAAATAATTTTTTCGGCCATCCGGCTTTTTGAATTTTATCTTCCTCAATTTCCTCAATTTCTTTCTTTTTTGGTCCTTTTTTTCCAACTTCCTTAAACGGACGAAAGTCGGGATACTGAACAGCCGGAGTTAACACAATTTCTCTCTTTCTTGTTTTGTCCCCCGATTTGTAAAACGTTAAAAAATCCTTTATCCATTTCTCGGTTGTGTACCAGTTCCGACCAAGCTTTTTCGCCTTTAGAACTTTCTTTCTAGCCAAAGAGTTTAGATATTCAGGGGTATACCCGATGATCTTGGATGCTTCAGATAGAGGTATGAATTTTTCCTCTTTTTCTCCCGGCAAATTTTTGCTGTTTTTTTGTCTCATTTCTTGTATATTTGATATCAAATATTTGTTTTATTTTAGATGAAAATCAAATGAAATTTGATTATTTTCCCTTTTACTAAATTATATAGATTACAGATGCTCAATTCAACAAAAAAAACGCCTTTTTTAGGTTATCCAAAAAGGGCGCTTTTCATGAAAAAACCCTCCGATTTAGCAAATTAGGTCCTTTTTGTCAAAAAGTCCAAATAATTCTGTTTTCTAGGCATTTTTATTTTCCTTTTACTTTTTCCGTTTCGGTTTTTCAAGAAAAACGCCATAATTTTCTGTCAAGAGCAATTTTCGCTAAACTTGCAATATTTGTCGGACAATTTGCTTTGGTTTTATTGTTTTAACAAAAATAGGGCTTGGAAAATTTTATCATTGGCACAAAAAAATAACTCCGCGTTGGCCTGCGGAGTTATTTTTCTTTTTTACATTATTCTAAACATCCAGGTTTTTCACATTTTTTGCGTGCGTCTGGATGAACCTTTTTCTTGGTTCAACGTCGCTTCCCATCAAAACATTAAACACTCTATCGGCTTCCTCCGCGTTTTCTATCTTGACTTGCAGCATTACTCTTGAGGCCGGATTCATTGTTGTTTCCCAAAGTTGTTCCGGATTCATTTCTCCTAAACCTTTATAGCGCTGGATGTTAACAATATTCTCATTTCCTATCAACTTCACAATCTCGTCTTTTTCCTGTTCGGTAAATACATAATACACTCCTTTTTGCCCGCTACCTTTTTTAAATTTATCTAATTGGGCAGGTCCGCCTTTGCCGGAAATTCTATATAGTGGCGGCTGGGCAATATAAACATGGCCTTCATTAATCAAGTCCTCAAAGTATCGGTAAAAAAAAGTGAGCAGCAGTGTTCGGATATGAGAACCATCCACATCGGCATCGGCCATAATAATGATTTTTCCGTAACGCAATCTTTTTAAATCAAAATTTTCCCCTACTCCTGTCCCCAGGGCAATGATAATTGGCTTGAGCGTATCTGACTTTACCACTCTTTCTAAACTTGTTTTTTCAACATTTACTAATTTTCCGCGAAGCGGCAGAATCGCTTGGAACTGGCGATCGCGTCCCTGCTTGGCACTACCTCCGGCGCTGTCCCCTTCCACGATGTACAGTTCAGAAATATTCGGATCGCGCGTCGTGCAATCCGCTAATTTTCCAGGAAGCGTCATTCCTTCAAGCGCTCCTTTGCGAAGCACTGCTTCTTTCGCTGCCCGCGCCGCAATGCGGGCGCGCGCCGTCAGCAAACATTTTTCAATAATCGCTTTTGCGTTATGCGGATGTTTTTCCAAAAATTCATTTAAACCTTCGGCGGTGACGCTGGCGACAGCTCCTCTGGCTTCGCTGTTTCCTAATTTTGATTTTGTCTGCCCTTCAAACTGCGGATCGCGCAACTTCACACTAATTACTGCTGTCAGTCCTTCTTTCACATCATCAGCGGTAAAGCTATCGTCTTTTTCTTTCAGGAAATTGTTTTTGCGTGCATAATCATTAAGTGCCCGGGTCAGTGCGGCTTTAAAACCAGTGAGATGCATTCCTCCTTCTATCGTATGAATATTGTTAGCAAAAGAGTATATATGCTCCTTGTATCCGTCAGTATACTGAAGGGAAATTTCTACATATATGCCGTTGGCTGTCTTTTCAATATAAACGGGCATTTCGTTCTTTATCTCCTTTTCTCTGTTGAGAAATTTAACAAAGGAAACGATTCCTCCGTCAAAATAAAGGCCCAGTTTTCTGATTTTATATTCATCTTCCTTTTTTCTTATTTCCCTTCTGTCTTCCAAGGTAATTTTTACTCCTTTGGTGAGATAGGCCTGCTGGCGCAGATATTCAGCAATTTTATCCCAGTCAAACTGAATTTCCGAAAAAATCTTGGGATCCGGCTGGAAGGAAATGGTAGTGCCGATCCTTTTTGTCTTCCCTTTGGCTTTCACTGCCCCCAGCGGTTTTCCTCTTTGATACTCTTGAACCCAGATTTTGCCATCTCGGTGAACTTCCGTTTTTGTCCACACTGAAAGAGCGTTAACCACTGAAACACCCACTCCGTGAAGTCCTCCGGAGACCTTATACCCTTCCCCGCCGAATTTTCCTCCGGCATGAAGCATTGTCATCACTGTTTCTAGAGCTGATTTTTTCGTTTGGGGATGTTTTTCCACCGGAATTCCTCGCCCATCATCAGTCACTTCCACAATATCGTCAGGAAGTAGCCGCACTGCAATATTCTTGCAAAAACCGGCCATGGCCTCGTCAATGGAGTTATTAACTACCTCCCAAACCAAATGATGAAGACCCTCAAGGGAAGTCCCTCCGATATACATACCGGGACGCTTTCTTACCGGTTCCAGTCCCTGAAGAACCTGAATGGACTTAGCGCCATATTCGCTTTTTTTCTTTTCAATTTTTTCTTCTGACATATTATTAATTATTGCCTAGTTAATGAATTCGCGAGTTAGCAGATTATTTTTTAACTCGTTAATACATGAACTCGTTAATAAATTGAGGGCAACTTATCGAGACAAAAAATACAACTCCACCAAGAAAATTCCCGCGATAACCAAAAGTCCATCCCACCAGGTAAGTACCTGAAAGTGCTGAAGGACAAGAAGCAGAACAGCTAGAAGTCCTAAAAGCAGCCCTTGACGAAAACTTATCCCGAGATGGACAAAAGCAATTTCGCCTCCTCTGGCTTTTCTCCTCGCCCAGGTCAAAAACAGAATAAATGTGCCGGAAAGCGAAAGGAATAAAGTTAGATAAAAGAGAACTTGTCCGAAAATTCCCGTCTTCTCCGGATCAATAAAGCAGACCACCGCTCCCCAGGCCAGAAGAGACAAAAAAACACTTACTCTCATTCCCCAGAGGTAGAGTTTAAGCGTCATAATAAGTTTTTTTTCTTTTTGTTTAGATTCTAATTACTCCCTTATTGTAGCGCAATTTCTGCTTTTTGGCAAGGAAAAAAACACTAAAAAAATGGCTCGAGAGAGCCACTTGTTAGCAACTATTTACTCATTTTCACTAAAAACTTTGAACAGTCAATTTAAAATGGATTTTTGTGGCGGACCTGACCGGATTCGAACCGGCGATCTTCTCCGTGACAGGGAGACGTGTTAGACCACTACACTACAGGTCCATTATTTTTGGTGCGGGGGCGAGGCAGGGAGGCGTGATAGGCCGCTACACTAACGATCCGCTTTAAGCGGGGCAAGCAGGGAATTACTGGTTATTAAAGGGAGACGTGCCTGCCCCGTGAATCCGAGCCCTGCGAGGATTTTTTCGGGGTTAGGCCACTACACTACGAGTCCGGAAAATTTTAACCGAGTAGCAGGGGTGGGACTCGGACCCACGACCCACGGATTATGATTCCGTTGCTCTAACCAACTGAGCTACCCTGCCGCATAATTGGTGCGGGGTGAATCCTGTATAAACCAATTGCCTGCCCCGTGAATTCCAAAGGAATTTTACGGGGAGCTACCCTGGCATTTTACAGCTAAAATTACTATATATCAACCCCGCATTAACTTTGCCGATTGTTAATTGGCGGCGCTGCGGGCGAATAGCCCGGCCCTATTCGGGCCAAGCGCCGCCGGAATTTAGGACACTGGTATAAAATTAAAACTTGATTATATTAACAAAAGCAAAGTTAGTGGCGGGGTCAACATAAAAATCCCGTCGCTACGGGACTTTCATGCATTTTTATGGGCGCCAGATTTGCTTGCACTGAGTGAGTCCGATATTGCATCGGACGAGTCGAAGTGTTGCGGGAGCAGGATTTGAACCTGCGACCTCGTGGTTATGAGCCACGCGAGCTGCCAGACTGCTCCATCCCGCTGCGTAAAATTCGCTTCGCTCACCACGCAGCTTAAAGCTGCTAACTATATCACAACACTACCAGTCACGTGGCGAAGCTTTACGTGACTCCATCCCGCTGCGTAAAATTTGTCTAAAAAAATTAATGGGAGATAACGCTCCCTAATATAGCAGATTTTAAAACCTTTGTCAATAGTAAGTACAAAATGAGTACAGTTTTTACAAAAGCTCCAGATTCTTCAGCAATTTTTCATAAACCTCAATAACTTGCTCGGCTGTTTCCTTGTCTATGGAGAAACTCGCTTCCTGGATGACTCGATTGCGAATCTGATGAGCATGGCGGATATCCTCCAGGTTGTCTAATTGAGCCGGCGTGGCTGCTTCCAATCGTTCAGTCATATTTTTCCCTCTGAAGCCAATGCCCGCCAGAATTTTATCCGCGATACTGTCGGCTTCTATTATTGCCACTTTATACTGGGAAACATTGTCGCTTTCCAGCCGTTTTCTGATTTTAGCCCATTTTTTACGCATCTGGCTTTTCGGAACGGCTGGAAAATCCATTCCTTTGAGCATCGTCCGCACATCCGCCCCGAATCCCTTGAGTATCATAATAAGCACAATATCAATAACCAGCACCGCTACATAGACGCCCAGAATAAATTTTATCACAACAAAAAAGGCGGAGTGGTAAAAATTTATTGCGTATAACCCTATTTGGCTTAATAAATCCATAAAATTAGTTAAAAGTTAAATCAGTATTATAATTCTTTATTAATTTATTAACGGGTTAACGCGTTAACGAGTTAGATTTTCAACCCGTGAACTCGTTAACTGATTTAATAAATAATGATTCGCGAACTTCATACGCATATGCCGCGTTTAAAACATTTTCTTCGTCAAACCATTTTCCCATCAGCTGTCCGCCCAGTGGCAATTCTTTTCCCTCTTTGCTAATCGTCCCGATGGGAAATGAAATCGCCGGCACGCCGGCTAAATTGGCCGTTACCGTGTAAATATCAGAAAGATACATTTTCAGAGGATCGTCGGTTTTTTCCCCGAACTTGAAGGCCGTCTCTGGAGTAGTGGGAGAAAAAATTAAATCAACTTCCAAAAATGCATCCTCAAAATCCTTTTTAATGAGCGCCCGGACCCTCTGGGCTTTTTTATAATAAGCGTCATAGTAGCCAGCGGAAAGCGCGTAAGTCCCTAGCATTATCCTTCTTTTCACTTCTTCCCCAAAACCATATTTTCTGGTATCTAAATATGTTTCCAGCAATGCGCTTGCCGCGTGATCCGGTGTGTCGCCGGATTTTACGCGGTCATCTATTCGCATCCCATATTTTATCCCGTCAAACCGGGCCAGATTGGAACTGACTTCTGAAGGCATAATAATATAATAAGTCGGCAAGGAATATTGGCTGTGGGGAAGATTGATTTCCCTGATCTCTGCTCCAAGTTCTTTAAATTTCGCCACTGTTTCGTCAAATCTCTCCTGAATTCTGCCGTCCAGTCCTTCTAAATACTCACGAGGAATTCCGATTTTTAGGCCCTTAATACCGCCAGTAAGATAATCCTCGTATGGCTTTTCTCCGCTCTGCGCTGAAGTGGCGTCCTTTCCGTCAAATCCGGAAATTCGGGAAAGAATAATCGCCGCGTCTTCCACCGACCGGGCAATCGGCCCGATCTGATCCAAGCTGGAAGCCATAGCAATGAGTACGTATCGGGAAACCCGGACATAGTTTGGATTCAGTCCCACCACTCCGCAAAAAGACGCCGGCTGGCGAATTGATCCGCCGGTATCCGAGCCCAGCGCCCAAGCCGCCAATTCTCCCGCTACGGCTGTCGCTGACCCTCCGGAAGATCCGCCGGGAACTCTTTCGGGATCGATAGGATTTTTCGTTTTTTTATAAGCGCTGTTTTCCGTGGAAGAACCCATGGCAAACTCATCTAAATTTGTTTTACCGAGTATCACAGCGTCGGCTTCCTTGATATTTTTTATTACTGACGCGTCATAAGGAGCAATGTAATTATCCAGTATTTTTGATCCCGCCGTCGCCCGTGCTCCGTCAACGCAGATGTTGTCTTTCACGGCGCAAGGTATTCCGGCCAGAAGGTCAATTTTTTCTCCTTTTTTAATCTTTTCATCCACCAACTCCGCCTGCTTTAGAGCCAACTGCTCCGTTAAAGTCAGGTAGGCGCCGATCTCTTTGTCTTTCTTTTCAATCGCGTTGAAATACTGTTCAGTTAATTTTACTGAAGTAATCTCACCGGATATTAATTTGTTATGGAGTTCTTTGATCATCTTCTCTGTTTACTAATTACTAATTTCGTACGAATATATGAATATTTTTTAACCGATGCTACTTTTACGCATTAGTATATTCGTAATCGATTCGTAATTCGTAAAGGCTACAAAACGCTTTTCACTTTCACAAATCCCTTCTTCGTCTCTGGCGCGTTTTTCATAATCGCTTCTTTCCCCAAATCGCCAAAATCTTCCACTTCATCTTCCCGCAAAACATTAAACCGGCCCGTGATATGGCTGATTGGCTCAATGCCTTCCGTACCTAATTTCTGAAGTTCCTTGAAATAATCCAAAATCGCCGAAAGATCTTTTTGGTATTTTTCGGTTTCTTTGTCAGTTATTCCTATACGAGCAAGAGCAGCGATATGTTGGACTTCATCCTTTGTTAGCATATACTTATAATAGTTTTTCTTTACTAATTACTAATCACTTACTAATATACTAATAAATTTATAAAAATTGGTATATTTATATAGAATTAGTAATTCGTAAAGACTAGCTCACTATTTTTCTAAATTCTTCCTCCCTAATAATCTTCACTCTCAATTTCTTCGCTTTATCAAACTTTGATCCCGGATTTTTCCCGGCCACGACATAATCCGTTTTCCTGCTAATCGACGAAGACACATCCCCTCCTTCTTTTCTTATCATATCTTTTACCTCGTCTCTTGTAAAATTTTCCAGCTCCCCGGTCAGCACGAATATCAAACCTCGTAGTTTGTTGTGAGTAGCAGGTTGTTTAGTATCTGGCGCAATAACCTCCACTCCCAATTTTTCCATTTTTTCCAGAAGCTTTAAATTGTTTTTATCGCCAAACCAGGAAACTATGCTTCTCGCTGACTTCTCCCCGATGCCTTTAATTTTCAGCCAGTCCTCAAAAGTTATTTTAGGAAAATATTTAATAATATCCCTTATTTTCCTAATCTCCCTAATTTCCCCGATCACCTTTGGCAAATTTCGCCCAATTAAAACAGAGGTTTCCTCGCCAACATGGCGGATGCCTAAAGCGTACAAGAATTTCGAAAATTCAATGCGTTTGCTTTTCTCAATTGCCTCAATCAGATTCTGCGCCGATTTTTCAGCGAATCGTTCCAGCGGTTCTAAATCCCCTGTTGTGAGTTCGAAAATATCGGAAAAACTGGAAATTAATCCCTCGTTTATTAGCTGCTCAACAATTTTTTCTCCCAGTCCTTCTATATTAAACCCTTTTTTGCTGACGAAATGAATTATTCTTTCCCGCTCAATGGCATAACAATTTTTATTAAGGCAATAATGGGCTGCGCTTTTCTCCCCGCTCTTGGTACCAATTATTTCTCTCTTTACCGGCCCACCGCAAATAGGGCAACGCTTGGGCATATGGAAAACTTTTTCTTTCCCGGTACGCAAGTTTTTCAGCACTTCCACTACTTCCGGAATAACATCTCCGGCTTTGTGAATTACCACTGTATCACCAACTCGTACGTCTAAGCGCCGAATTTCGTCTTCATTGTGAAGCGTCGCCCGTGAAACTGTCGAGCCGGCGACTTTTACCGGGCGAAGATGCGCCACCGGCGTGAGTGCTCCCGTTCGCCCGACCTGGACTTTAATATCCTCCACGATTGTCGTCACTTTTTCCGGGATGAATTTATAGGCAATCGCCCAGCGGGGAGATTTTCCGGTGTAGCCCAGTGCGTCCTGCAGTTTATTGCTATTTATCTTAATCACTACGCCATCGATTCCGTATGGCTGGGCATTGCGCTTGTCTTCCCAGAATTTGTAAAATCTTTCAACCTCGTCCAAATTTTTGCAGAGTTTATAATTCGGATTAACTTTAAATCCCAGTTCTTTAAGTAATTCAAGTTCCTCAATTTGTGTTTTTGGAGGTTGAACCTCCAAATCATAAGAGGTTCGGCCTCCTTGGACAATTTTGGTTGAGGGAGGCCGAACCTCTCCCTTTCCTGGACTTGGCGACCCCGCCGCCAAATAATCTATGTCGTAGACATACGAATCTAATTTTCTACTGGCCGTCACTTTCGGATCCAGCTGCCGGATGGATCCTGCCGCAGCGTTTCGCGAATTGGCAAAAAGCGAGAGTCCTTTTCTTTTTCTTTCCTTGTTGATTTTATCCAGCTCGCTTTTTTTGAGCCATGCTTCGCCGACAACAACAATATCAACAGGATAATTCAGCCGTAGCGGAATACTATGAATGGTTTTGAGTTGTTCAGTCACATTTTCACCGGTAACGCCATCTCCCCGCGTCGCTCCTAGAACAAATAATCCGTTCTCATAAGTTAGAACTATCTTCAGCCCGTCAATTTTTATTTCCGCGCAATAATCTAGGTCGATAGAGGTTCGACCTCTTTGAGCCGTTTTGGTTGAGAGAGGTCGAACCTCTTTTTGTTGTAAGTTGCCTGCCTGCCAGCGAGGCAGGTTAGTTGTAAGTTGTTTAGTCAAAATCCTCTTTACTTTTTCCTCCCACTTCTTCAATTCTTCAAAACTGAACGCATCATCCAGCGACCACTGGCGTACGTGATGGCGCACTTTCTCAAATTTTTCCAAGGGCTCACCGCCGATTCTCTGACTAGGAGAATCAGGACTCTTAAGCTCCGGGTGCTTCTCTTCCAAACCCCGCAATTCTCGCATTAGTGAATCGTAAACCTCATCCGAAATATCCGGCCGATCGAGAACATGATAAAGATAGCGAAGATGATCGATTTCTCGGCGCAGTTTTTTGATCCGTCCTTTAGCCTGTCCTTTTGCTTCATTCATAGATTTATTATATCATCCGAAAGACAAAATTAAAATCCGAGGTTGAACCTCGGATTTTCCTTTTATCGGATTTTCCTTTTGTCGAAACTAAGTTTCGACAACCCGAGCAATGCGTGGCTTAAACCGCCACCGCGTTAAAGTTCAGCTTTAAGATCATTTCATTCTTAGCAGTTACCGTCTGTGACTTTCCAAGTGTTACCACCAGTAAAACTATTCCCTTCTCCCCAAGTCCCCGTGCTAACATTTGTATCTACGACTCCATTTACGCATTTCACTGTTCCTCTCCATCTTCCAGAACTCCCTCCGTTAGAATACCACCTGCCTTCAACAATAGCTTCAAAGTTCGTTTTTCCATCCGTACCTATGGAATAACTAGTGCATTTATTAGACCCTCCAGTGACAGTATCTGTATACCAAGTAACTGTCTCGTGGCCATTACCATAGTCGGTTGCGCCACTTGCGCCGCCGATAAAATTCAAGTCGCTTGCGTCTGACCCAAAACAATTTCCGCGCAGAAGAACCATATCAGTATTTATTTTAGGACTTCCTTGACTAAATCTAACTAAACCCACCATCTCTCTTCCCGACCCCGTGGGTGGAGGGCCACCTGCCGCCACCGCCACCTCAATGGCCCGGCTAGTTCCGGCGTAGGTGCCGACGGATTTGATTTTAGCGACATTGGAAACCGGATCTCCGCAAGGCACGATAACGGCTGGATCGGCATCATCATAAAACGTCACGGTGTAATCCTTGCCGGAAGAAATAGAACCGGATATCGTTCCATTGGAACAGGTTGTTCCCAGTGAAGCAGCCAGCGAGTTAAGATCGGTCAGGGAATCGTCTTTGTAAATCTTCTGCAAAATTACCTCTGCCCCGCTGTCAGCCACCTGGAAGCCGGCGGTGGATTTCCCCGTCGTTCCGGCGGTCTTTCTTTCAATAACCGTTACCGAAGCGATTCCGATGGCGGTAGCCAGGATTATAAAGAGGACGATGAGGGTGAAAACCAGAATCGACCCGGAGATTTTTTGTTTGATTTTTTTTAACATAGTTTTTTATTTAATAATTAGTGTTTCTTAGTTGTTTAGTTTCTTAGTTGCCTAGTTGTTAGTTGTTTAGTAGTTAGTTGTTTAGTTTCATTATAACATGGCAGAACATTTTAAGATAGCAGGTGTTTTAGTTTTACAACCCCGTTTCCGTGTAATCCCGCAGCGACACGCTGGTCTGAATTTTGGCTTCGTCGCGCGGGTTGCCGTCGCAACCGGTTACCGGGCAAACTTTGAGAGCAATTGTCACTTTGCCAACTATCGTGGGGTCGGAAGAAGTGGAATAAAAATTTCCCGTGACCGTTCCACTGGTAATACTTGCCGGACTGCTAAGCGAAGTAGTTGTGCACCAGTCGATTTTGTCTGGAGCGCTGTCGCCCGGATCATCCGCTGATTCCAGGGTAATTTCTGTACCACTAAAAGCATATCTTATGCATTTATTTTGAGAATAATCAAAAATTCTAACCGAAGAAGTTGTCAGGTTTTGTCCTATCGGACTTGCCACGCTGCTGGTCCTCAAGGACTTGGCTATTAAATTAATCGCGTATTGGGCAGCTTCTAAATCTCTTTGGATGACTTTGGCGCTGCGGTACCCTTGAAATGCCCGGCCGAAGATACCGGAAACAGTAGTCATTATTATGACGAAAACAAACATCGCTACGATGACTTCTATAAGGGTAAACCCCCTGATGGTATTCATTTTTTTGTCCGCTGACTTTTCCATTTGTTCTGTTTGTTCTGTTTTTCCAAATTAACGCGTTTGAAATTATGTTTTCCTATTTCCAGGAGGTAAGCAGCGCTTCGACGGAAACGCATTTATTTCCCGTAGTGCAGGAGGCCGGTGGAGAATTTGCTCCACTCCACCAAACCGTGCTGGTTACTCTTTTTCCGGCAGGACTCGCGGAGGTAGCAATAGCAACATTTCTTGAGAAGCGGGTCGCATCCCCGCTTCCGTACTGATATCTTCCATTAGTATCATATTTCAAGGCATAATTTCCTCCGGAGCACGAAAGGTTAGGATCAACCGTGGCTGAAGTATCTTTTGTAACATCAATACACTTATTTCCATCTGTTAGCCAGTAGAAAGGGTCCTCTGAATAAACGATAAAGGAATTATCGCGCAAGTTCCGCGTGAGTTCCGCTCCCTCCTGTGCCAATTGCGCCGCGATAATCTCATTGCGGCTGTCAATTGACTGGCTGATGCTTTTGGCGATAAGCCCCACCGCCGCCACAATTCCGACAGTAATGACAAAAAGCGAAATAATCACTTCTCCTATGGAAAAACCTTTTTTTCTACTTCGTAACATAACGAGTTGTTAGTGGTTAATGGCTGGTGGTTAGTTATCAGCAGTCAGTGGTTAGTAGTTTAGCACCCCTCCCCAATTCTCTTTTCCTCCACTCTCCCCGGAGGATAGACGCAGACATTGATAGTTTTTATAGTTGTGCTTGTTTGATTCTGCAGAGTTATGACAGTATTATTATTGGGCGAAAGCACTCCAAATGGAATGGAAAAAGAAAATGATCCTGAATTTTGAAATGTTACCTTGTTCTTCAGAGTATACTGAATGGGAGGATTGCTGCATCCGCTATTATTGCTTACGCTGTAATTAGAGCCGCCATAAGTGAAAACGTAAGAATTGCAGGTTGAACTGGCATTTTTTCCGGTGAGAGCGTTATTCTGCGCCTCCCGCACCGCCGCCGCCACTTCGCGCGCCGCCACCTCCAGCTCTCTGTCTTTCCGACTATCCCCGAGATAAACCAGCGTCACCGACGTCATAATGCCAATAATGGCGATAACGATTATTAGTTCTAGCAATGTGAAACCTCTATTATTCATATCAAAAATTAAAAATCAAACATCAAAATTACAATTTAAAAATCAAAAATTATTTCTAATTTTAAAATCATTTTTGAATTTTGATTTGTCATTTTGCATTTTGATTTTTGATATTTGATTTTAAAAGTACAGAAACCAATACTTGATTGCCGGAAATATTTTTGGAACAAAAATTGTGAGGAACACTCCTGCCACCAGAAACGGCGCGAATGGCACTTGGCTTTGCATAGTTTTTTTCTTGAGCGCTATTAATATAATACCTGAAATCGCCCCGATGGTAAAAGCCATCACTAATGCGACTAGAATAGCTGGCCACTTGATGATCAGTCCAGCGAGCAGCGCCGCGTAAGCGTCTCCTATTCCCATCCACCTTTCCTTGGAAACAGAAGCCAGCAGAAAAAAGAAAAGGAACGCTCCCAGTCCGGCCAAGAGTCCCGAGAAAATGTTAAGTGAAAATATATCAGAAGAGGCATTAAAGTTTAGCCAGTCAGTCAGAAGATAATAACTAACCGTTAGTCCCACTCCCAGCCAGACGGCTATCATCGGAATTTCCATAAATTTCAAATCATATACGAAAATAATCAAAAGCAGTGAAAAAGCAATTAAAAGATAAAATGTCTCAAGCCAACTTTGGGGACTGGACGCTGAAAAGAAATAAAGTCCAGTGGCGGCAAAAATAATTCCGGTGGAGAGCTCCACTAATGGATACTGCCAGGAAATTTTCTCCCCGCAGTCCCGGCAGCGCATTTTGAGAATGGTAAAACTTAAAAGCGGAATATTGTCGTACCAGCGGATCCGCGCCGCGCAATGCGGGCATTTGGAATGACCCAAAATAGTTTCCGCCGTATGCAATCTTGAAATTACTACATTCAGGAAACTGCCGACAATGAGACCGAGAATGAAAAAAATTACTATCATTTCTATTATCTATTAAGCTAGTTAATGGGTTTGCGAGTTAACGGGTTAATCCTAAAAATCTTAACTCGTTAATGCGTTAACTCGTTAATATAAATCAATAAGGAATAAAAAAATTAATCGCATTCCGTTCCCGACGCAGCGTAGCATTTTTCCACATTGCAAATAAGCCGGCAGTCCCGGCAGTTGTTGTTTGTTGTTACCGCCCAACCCGAGTAATCCGAACCAATTACAAATTGGGTAATACTCCCGCATTTAGCAGATAAAGTGGGATATTTTTCACTTCCGGAATTGCAAATTATTCCTGTGCCAGGAGCCCCGCTTCCTGCTGTTCCTCCGCTTCCAATGCACATCTCCACCGCTGTCCGCACGCTGTCCATTGAAGTTTTATAACCGTTTATCGCCGCCTTATTTTGGGCAGAGGATGCCCAAAGAGCCAAAATTATTGCCGTCAACAGCCCGATAATGGCGATGATGATCATTAGTTCAATAAGAGTGAATCCTTTTTCTTTCTTCATAATTTCTAATTGATCTAATAAAATCCCAATTAACTAAATCCCAAATTTTTAGGTCAACTAGGTTAATTAGAAATTAGGTCAATTTATTGAATCCTTTATCTACTTTCCCCGCGCCAATTCTAACTTTAAATCAAGCATAGAAAAACCTATGGCATTTTTTAAAATCGGCGCGGGGCTTGCCGTCCCGCCGAAACAGGACAGCAAGCATAAAAGTTTTCAACTGTTTTAGCAACCGATCGGGAAAGCCACTCCTGCTGGAGTAATAGTAGCATTATTTCCATCGCAAGCAGTAACGCCGGTACCCGTAATTCCAACCGTCATTGTAAAATCGCCACTTGAAGCGCAAGCTCCTCCAGTTATTGTTCCAATCTCGGCAATGTTGGGTATAATTGCTCCAATTAACGGACTGCAGATATCAGCATTTTTAGCTGTTTGTAAGGCAGCACCACTCTGATCGCAACACAATATTGCCCCAGGAGCCATACTAGAAATTGATGACTTTACAGCAGCTACACGAGCCTTACTCCTCGCACTATTCAAACTCACTAACACAATCGATGCCAGAATCCCGATGATCGCAATAACAATCAAAAGTTCAATCAAGGTAAAGCCCTTTTTCTTCTTTTTCGCTTTTTTCTTTGCCATTAAAATTCACCTCCTTTCGCCAACTTTGTCAAAATCTATGATTTTGCAACAAAGTTGAGCGTCCCGCTCCTTTTCTTTAGATAGTCCTACTTTTATTTCAAGTTCAGGCGAAGCCGTTTCATGCTTATGGTAATAAATTTCCGTAAATTATCTTCGGAAAAGGGGCGGGGCTAGCTCATGTTGCCTCAAGACTTAACAAAGATTTTTTTAACTTTTAGTTTCTATATTTAAACAGTCAGTTATTTTGATTAATTTTCAATTATTAAAAAATTTGAAAATTGTAAATTAATTGCTACCGCCTTGGCGGGGTCCCGACCTGGCGGGATAAATTGAGAATTGGAAATTGGAAATTATCACAACTTTCCGGCTATGTTATAGATAGGCAGCAGTATCGCGAACACCAGAATCGCCACTCCGATTCCCAAAATGACAATCAAAATCGGTTCAATCATCGTGGAAAGGTTGCGGGCGGTTTTGTCAACTTCCTGCTCATAAAAGGAGGAGACATTTTTGAGAACTTCGCCCAATTTCCCGGTCTCTTCGCCGATCTTCGTCATTTGGGAAACAATGGGAGGAACATCGGATGATTTGGCAAAGACCGTGCTGATGTGCCCTCCGGTTTTTACTTCGTCAGCGCTGCGCAAAATGATACTTTGATGGACGCTGTTTCCCACCACTTCACTGACGATAATGAGCGCCCGTACAATTGGTATTCCTGCTGTCAGCATCAAGGAAAGATTGTCGGCAAATCTCGCCAAATAAATGGAGCGAAAGAAATTTCCCAAAATCGGCAGCTTTATTTTCACCTGGTCCCACTCGCGCTTCCCCGCTTCGGTCTTCACATAATACAAAAACCCGCCAATGAGTCCCACTATTACGATTAGCACCGCCCACCAGAAATTAGCCATAAAGTCGCCAATGAATATAATTGCCCGGGTGTACCAGGGAATGGCAACGTCCAGTTCTTTGATGATTCCTGTGAGTTTGGGAAGAATAACGGTAATTACCAGAAAACCGATAATAAAAGCGACGGTAATCACAAAGGAGGGATAGAGCAAAGCGCTCCTTATTTTAGAGACCAGTTGATAATTTTTTTCGGCGTTGTCAGCGACAAAAGATATTGCTCGCTGAAGATTGCCGGAGACCTCGCCTGCCCGGACCACACTTACCATGATAGGGGAAAAAGCCGTCGGATGTTTTTCCAAGCTCTCGGAAAACGGCATTCCTTCCCGGACATCTTCGGTTATCTCCCGGATAACGAGACACAGGAATTTATTGGTGGTCTGTTCTTCAATGGCCGCCAGTGACTGGGTAATAGGAACTTTGGCTTCAATCAAGGTAGCCAGTTGCCGGAAAAAAACAACTAATTCTCTTTGGCTCACTCCTTCCCAAATTCTTTGAATCTCCCTAATAAATGCAGGCGTTCTTTTTTCCTGCTCAACGAATATGGGAACAAGATTGCTCTTTTGGAGCGCCTGGACAGCGGCTTGCTCGCTGATTGATTCAATGGTTCCTTTTTTAACCGCTCCAGTTTGATCTTTGGCTTTGAAAATAAATCTCATATGTGCTTCGCTAAAATCAAAGATTAAAATGCAAAATGCAAAATTAGGGAATTCGTTTCGCTTATAAACAATCTTTTAAAAGATTGTCGTAGAGCGACACCAAAATTTTGATTTTTAATTTTTGATTTTTAATTTTACTTCTTAATTAGCATCTGCAAATATTCTCTGTTTTTTGAAAATTTGAGAGCGTCATCAATGGTAATCAGTCCTTGGTGAACCAAGTCCGCCAGCGATTTATCCAGCGATATCATCCCTTCCCCTAAGCTCGTTTCAATCACGGAGTCAATTTGATAGGTCTTATTTTCCCGAACAAGATTTTCCACCGCGTGGTTTTTAATCATAATCTCCACCGCCGGAATGCGCCCTCCTCCAATGCGGGGAATGAGCCGCTGGGAAACCACTCCCAGAAGAACATTGGCCAGTTGCGAACGGATTTGATTCTGCTGGTGAGCGGGGAAAACGTCAATGATGCGATCTACCGTCTGGGCGCTGTCATTAGTGTGAAGTGTCGCAAAGATAAGATGTCCGGTCTCGGCCGCCGTCATAGCGGTGCTGATAGTGTCAAGATCCCGCATTTCCCCAATCAGCACGACATTGGCGTCTTCGCGGAACACCGCCCGCAGGGCGTCCTGAAAGGAACGCGCGTCTTCTCCCACTTCCCGTTGATTGATAATGCAGCGGTCCTGTTCGTACACGTACTCAATCGGATCTTCAATGGTAATAATATGCTTTTCCTCGTTGTGATTGATGCTGTCAATAAGTGCCGCCAAAGTCGTTGATTTTCCGTGACCGACCGGACCGGTAACTAGTAGGAGTCCTTGAGAATACTGCGCGAAATTATAAAGGGCGGTGGGGATATTCAGTTCTTCCAAGGTTCTCACTCTACTGGTAATCAGACGCATGGCGATGCTAATGCAACCTTTCTGAAAAAAAACATTTGTCCGAAAACGGGCTTTGTCCTCAAAATTATAGGAAAAGTCGGCCTGATGGTCTTCCATCAGTTTCTTTTTATTTTCTCCGTTTAAAATAACATCGGAAAGCGCCTTGGTGTCTTCCGCTGTCAACATGCTCTCCTGCGTCAAAGGATATAATTTTCCATCTACGCGAATAGTTGGGTATCTTCCCACTACCAAATGAAGGTCTGAAGCATTTTGCTGGGCCACAATTCGCAGTAAATTTTTCATTTTTTGTTCAATGTGGAGAGCATCCATGTATTTTCTTGATTGTTCTATAATTCATTTTAGCAAACTTTGACTTCCGCCACAATCACTTGAGCAGTGACCGGATTTTGCCCACAACTTCCGAGGGCGTAAAATGCGATTTTATGAGATAATCGGAAGCTCCTATGCCCAGCCCTTCTTCGACTTTTTCTTTTTCCGAGAGATTAGTGAGAAGAATAACGGGAATATTCTTCCATTCTTTCTTCTCCTTGATCTTTTTTAGAACTTCTATGCCGTCCATATAGGGCATAATAATATCCAGCAGAATAAGATCAGGCAGTTGCTCCTCCAGCCGCTTTATGGCTTCCATGCCGTTTTCCGCCACCATAATTGCGAACCCTTCTTGCTCCAGTTTTGTGTGATATATATCCGTAACAAAAGCATCATCCTCCACGAGTAGTATAGTTTTCTTTTTCTCCATATTTTCGCTTTTAACAAAATTATTACTTCTAAATTGTCAGAAATCCCAATTCCAAAACTCAAATTCCAAATCAAGTTCAAATGTCTAAATGACAAAATTTAAAGAATTTTAATTTAGATTTGATTTGGAATAATTTGAGCTTTGAAATTTGAACTTTTAAGAGCTATCCCTGGTCATCGTCCACATCTCCCCCCACCGTCAAACTTCCTCCTGTCACTCTTTCCATTTCCGCCAAAGTAGTAATTCCCTTGAGAACCTTGAGAATTCCATCTTGTCTCATTGTAATCATTTTTTGTCTCTTGGCTTCTTTTCGGATTCCTGCTTCTCCGCCTTTCTCTTCGGAAATAACCTCCTGAAGGCGTTGATCTATCTCCAGCGCCTCAAAGACAGCCATTCTTCCCTTCAGTCCTACGTTGTTGCAAAGATCGCATCCTTTCCCTTGATAAAATTTTATGCCTTGCGATAAATCCAGGTCGTATTTCGCGACTTCTTCCGGAGGAATTTCTTCCAGTTCTTTTCGAATGCGCTCTGCCACTCCATGAGGAACGCTAATTTCTTCCTTGCAGTTGGGGCAGATTTTTCTTGCCAGCCGCTGAGCCGCCACCACGCTTAGAGAGGCCGACAAAAGAAAGGGCTCAATTCCCATGTCTACCAGCCGGGGTATGGCGCCAATTGAATTATTGGTATGGAGAGTGGAAAAAACCAGGTGCCCGGTGAGAGCCGCGTGAATGGCGAGCTCCGCTGTTTCACCATCTCTGATTTCTCCCACCATGATAATGTTGGGATCCTGGCGCAATATTGAACGCAGGCCGCTGGCAAAGGTATAGCCGATTTCCGGCTTTATCTGGCTTTGATTGACTCCCTCGATGTAGTATTCTATGGGATCCTCCAGAGTTATGATGTTTCTTTCTTCCTGATTGAGCACTTGTAAAAAAGCGTAAAGAGTCGTTGATTTTCCCGAGCCGGTGGGGCCGGTGATAAGAATAATTCCGTACGGCTCCCGGATTCTTTTGTTTAAAATCTCCATATTTCTTCCGATCAGTCCCAGCACTCCGAAATCAAGCAGTCCTTCTTCCCTGTCCAGCACTCGAATCACCACTTTCTCGCCGTCGATGACCGGAAGAGTTGAGACCCTGAAGTCAATTGTCCTCCCTTGTTCCTTAACTTTAAAGCGGCCGTCTTGCGGTTTTCTCCTTTCATCGATTTTTAAATTGGAAAGGATCTTGATTCGCGACACAATGACTTTCCCAACCTCTTTCGGCAACACCAGAGAGGAGTGAAGCACGCCGTCCATCCGGAAGCGCACGCGGTAATTTTCATCCATTGGTTCGATGTGAACGTCACTAGCCCGTCCGTCAATCGCGTGATTGATAATTACCTGGACGAGTTTTGAGACCGGGGCATCTTGAATGACTTCTTCAATTCGGCCTCCGACTGGCTCCCTTTTTAATCGAAAGTCCTCGACTTCTTCTTTGAGCGATTGGATCACTTCTTCAACCGCTTTCTCCGTGCTGCTATATTGGGCGATGATATCCTGAAATGTTTGAAGGGAGATCAAATATATCTCTATCTCTAACTTCTCTTTTTCGGTAATGAAACGCAGGATATTGAGTGCTTCGATATCCTGGGGATTGACCATGGCTACTTTAAGCAGGCGCTCCTTCTTCTCAAACGCTGCCAGATGCTGTTCCCGCGCCACGTCTTCAGGAATTAAATTGATAACTTTTTTTTCAATTTTATTCGGCGCTTCAGGCAAAAACAAAACTCCAAAGGCCTTAGCTCTTTCCTCTATTGACCCTTCTTGAAGCAAGCTGCTGCCTGCCTGTCTCTTGTTATTTTTTTTAGCAACGCGCTGGGAAAAATTCATTGGACGGAAGAATTTAGGGAAGAAAAGGATTAGCTTTGCCTTGGTCGCCGATTTCTAAAACAGGAATTTTTTTCGAAACAAGGTTGGTTAGTTTTTGGTAAGGAGCGAAATCGAATGATGATTGGGAAAAAATCGGCGCTGAATAATTCCTGCCGATGCGAACTTCGGACATATACCCGAAGTTAATTTCCGCTGTCAAGGACAAAATTCCCGGGCCAGTGCCGGCGGCCGACGGCTTGGCGCCAGGAGTCGCCTGACTTGTTTCCTCTTCCGAAGAAGAAATTGAAACGGAGGCGAGGTTGTGGAACATTTCCATTTTATAGACCTCTTCCAAAAATGTCCTGATGTTCTCGTAACTGCCTACCAGATTTGCCTCGATTTTAATCATCCGAATCTTATTTCCTTCTAACAGGCCTACTGACGTCCCCGGCTTATTTTCCGGAGCCCCAGAAAACAGAACTTCTTTGCTGGTCGATTCAGCCGTTGAGCCAGTTGGAATTTCTGTCGCTTCTTCTTTGACCTCCTTCAGGGATAAATTAACCAAAGACAATCCCGAATTAGAAGCCAAATAATTCATTCCGTCAATAATTCTTTCCTCGCTTTTCGCCAGAGGAAGGTAGCTAAGTACAAAACTCTCTTTATCTTGATTCTGGCTAAGAGCGCTTTTTAGATTTTCTATGTTATTTTTCTTTTCATTAATGCTCGCCAAAACCTTCTTGCTTTCATCCAGTTCCTGCTTTGCCTTCAGTGCCGAGTTTAGTTCCGGCCAAGCGTAGGCTATGAAAATAACAATCGCCAGAGCCAGCGCGGCTGGAAAGATTAATATTTTGATTCGCATTTTTTTGTTTTTCCCGATTACTAGTTTTCCGGGAGATTTTACTTCCCTAAAACTAAAATCAAGAGGTTTTTAAATTAAAATTAATGAACTTAGCAAAATGCGTCACCATTTTTCCCTTTTGATCATGCCTACAGCTAAAAATTCATTCCCAAAGTAATCAGAACTTTTCCTTCTTTGCTTCGGGAGATGGCAGTTACTTTAACATTGTTGAAATAATCGGACTTTTTGAAACTCAATACTTGTTTCGCCGCGGTAAGGAAATTATCAGAAGCAATTTCCAAAATTAGCGATCCGGAAGTGCTTTTAAGCGATTGGACAACTGACCCTTGAATCATTGACTGGCTTGTTTGCTTAAGCATTTCATTGGAATTTACCTCGGAGGAGATGCTTTTTTCAATTTGTAGCATCCTTTGCTGAAAATCGGCTATTCTGTCTACGTCTTTTCCTTCTAGGTTTCTTGCTCCGGCGGCAATTTTTTCATTGACCACCTTGGTCTCTGAATTCAGCCACATAGTCGCGCCTTTGAGCGCTCCGAAAATTAGAAGAGTAATGATTAAAACAGCAAGGGAAATGTAAATTCCTTTGTCAACGGGGTCGACTTTCCTCGCTCCCGCCTTTCCCTGCTGCATCGGTTGAGAGAGATTAATAGCAGTCATTGTTTTGTTTTATTTGTTAAAAATTATGACTAAATCAAAGTTCTCAGCTTCGCTGATATTCCTCAATGCCTCGCAGAGCCAATCCCAGAGCCACTGAATAGGATGTTCCCATTTTTTTAACTACGGAAGACAGTTGTTCACTAACAATAATTTTCTTCCACGGATTGCCCAGCGAAGAACGAATTTCCAAGGTTTTAGAAAAATATTCATCAATACCTTTCAGTTTTGCCGATCCACCTGAAAGAATAACTCCGTCTATTCTTGCGTCTCTGCCTCTCTCGCGGTAGGCGGAAATAATGCGCAGTGATTCATTGGCAATCATCTCCAGCGTTGGAATAATAATAGACGACTCCTTGCTGTTTAAAAGATCCTTCCCTTCTTTCTTGAATGCCTCCGCCCGCTGCTTGGAGATATTTATGCTGTCGGCAATCGTGTTAGTAACTTCATTGCCCCCGGCGTCAATGTTCCGGTTAACTTTGACGATTCCCTTATCCACCAGCATAATATTGGTTGCCCGGGCGCCAATGTCAATAATTAAGAAAGTTCCCAAATCATCGCCTACCAGGGATCGGGCCAGAGAAAACGTTTCGAGTTCTATGGCTTTAACAGCCAGCCCTGTACCGCGAACGATGCTTTCATAGCGAGCTACCTCTTTGTTGGGAGCCGCTACCAATAAAACCTGGACTTTTCGAGCGGGATTTTTCTTTCCCAGCAGTTCGTTTTCTTCTTCCTTAGAAACAAAGTCCCACCCGAGAGAAATTTCACTAAGAGGAGTAGGAATGTATTTGTGGGCTTCGAACTGGATGGCTTTTTCCAGTTCTTCCCGCTTCATGGCCGGGAAATCAATAAGAACGACCAGCCCACTAAAGCCCGGCATGGAAACATAAGCCGAATTGGACTTTAGTTCCATCCGCTTAACCAGATCTTTGAGGCGAATCTTCAGCTTATCATCAAAAGAGAGAAGTTTTACTTCTTTTCCATTGCTATCAAGGGATAAGCCGAGCTCAATCCACCCGTAATTAACAAGGTGCGCCTTCTGGTTTTTGAGCGTCAGTTCAACTATTTTGACAGCCGAAGTCCCGAAGTCAATACCTAAAAAATAATTCTTTCTAAAAAAATTAAACATTCTGTTTTTGTTTTAGCTCAACAGCCATAAACAGAAAGGCAATTGTTCTTCCTGTTTAGTTTATAATACCACATCTTGACCAGTCAATCAAATATTTTAGTTATCCACAGTACACCCCTACACCAATTCCAGGTAAGACCTGAAGTAACTTAAAGTCGTAAGGCGAAGCCGCCTATCAGCTTTAGTAATCGATTACCAAGGGTCTTTATAAGAATTGGTTAGGGGTAAAGAACTTGAAGCGCCTACCTCGCCGGTAGGCGAGTCAGTAAGGCAGATAGATATGTGGGGATTAATCATTGACACCTGCCAGCAACAAAATACACTGAAATCAAATGCTGGCGAAGATAAAAAAATTCATTCTGGACACTTTATTTCCCGTTTCCTGCCTCTCCTGCGGAAAACCTGATGAGTGGATATGCGAGGAATGCTTTTCTAAAATCCCGTCGCTTCGCGACCAGGTTTGTCCCTGGTGCGAAAAAATTCCCACTCCCGAAGGACGGGTGTGTTTTGCCTGCCGGAAAAAATCCTCGCTGGACGGCCTGCTGGTCGCTTCTTCTTATCAAAATAAGCTAGTAGCCGCCGCGGTCCATCACTACAAGTATCATTTTCTAGAAAATCTCTCCCTTCCGCTGGGAAGAATTCTCATCCAGGCAATCTTAGATTCTGGGTCTCCCCTTCCGGATATGATCGTTCCGGTTCCGCTTCACCCGCGGCGCCTGCGCTGGCGTGGATTCAACCAGGCCGGACTCCTGGCTGATTATTTAAGTTCCAATTTAACGCCGGGTTTTGCCATTCCGGTTTTCAATAATTTAATTGTCCGCCAGCGCTACACTCCGCCCCAGATGAAAATAAAAAACTATTCCCGAAGAAATAAGAACATCGAAAATGCTTTCGGCATAAATAAAAAAGAGTATGGAAAAAAATTTTTAGAGAGTAAACATATTCTGCTTGTCGATGACATCGCCACCACCGGAGCAACTCTTTTTGAATGTGCCAGCGTTTTGAAAAAAGCCGGCGCAAAAGTTGTTTTCGCCACTGTGATTGCCAGACAGGAATATTCAAAAAAGTGAAGCGCGCCCCGACCTTACAGTCGGGGTTTTAGCCCTTTCAGTTTTCGGAGCGCGGAACCCCGCACCGAAAGCTGCCTGAAGGCCATTTATCACACGAGCTGACGATCGTGGTTTTCTGGTGCGTGGGTAAAGCTTTGATTTAAAAACATTGGAAAAAGTACAAAACTAAGTTATAATTGTTCCGAGGAAGGGTGGCTGAGCGGCTGAAAGCAGCACACTGCTAATGTGTTGAGCTCGAAAGGGCTCCGTGAGTTCGAATCTCACCCCTTCCGCCAATTTTCAAAATTAGGGTTTTGGGCGATTGCCCTCAAGCAATTTCCAACCATAAACAATATAATCATTTCAATAAACGGCCAGACCGAAGACATTTTACAGCCGTAATTGGCTTGAGGCGGGCGCTATTGACATTTTTCCCTATTGTGCTATTATGCATTCCAGGTGATTATTTCGATTAGTTTTCTAGTTTAGTTTAAATAAATTTAGATAAGCTATAAGAGTAGGTCACCAAAATCATTATCCCGTCTTTTTCAGAAAAAGATCGGGACAAGCTAGAAAGAGAGGTGACTTTACTTAAAATGGCTTATCAAGACAACACTAACCGCCCTCCTCGACAAATGTTCGACATTTCTGCGCTGAATATTACCTGCGCTGAATGCGGCACCGCAATTACCGAGCTTCCTTTTCAGCCAACTGAAAAAGAAGATGGGACTTACGGACGGCTTTATTGCTACGAATGCAATAAGCAAAGGATGAAAAGCCGAGGGCCCCGTAGGGACTTCGGAGGCGGAAAAGGTCGTTACTAATATCTCAAGTATTTTTAGCGATAACAAAAAACGGCTTTCGGGCCGTTTTTTGATTGACCAAAAATTGGCGGAAGGGGTGAGATTCGTCCCGCACCTTTACCTTTTTAGACTCGTTCTTAATTTGCTATTTAATTCTTCTAACTGGTTTTTGATGCGGAAGAGGAGGGATTCGAACCCCCGAGGCCTTTGCAAACCTAACGGTTTTTCGCGACCCTGCACCAAAAATGCTCGCGGAAGCGGGAGGATTCGAACCTCCGGTGCCCTTGCGGACACAACAGTTTTTCTCGACCCCGTAAGAAAGCGGAAGGGGTGAGATTCGAACTCACGGTACCGTTTCCGATACGACAGTTTTCAAGACTGTTCCCTTAAACCACTCGGGCACCCTTCCGCTTTTCTACGGGGCAAGCTGGTGCCTTACCATTCGGCGCAACCCTCCATTTTTTGGTGCGGGGCAAGCCGCCTCATTCCTGCCTGCCGGCAGGTAGGCAACCACTCTGGCACTCTTCCTTACTTAAAAGGTGCGGGATTCAAGACTGTTCCCTTAAACCACTCGGGCACTCTTCCGCTCTATACGGGACAAGCAGGTACGTTAAACCACTCCGGCACGCTTTCATTATTTACAGTTTAATGACCATAAAATCAATGTTATCAGCTAGCACTCCCTCTGTAAATATGTTACAGTTATTATATTCAACTGGCAATTCTATGACTCTAGACATTAAAAAAAGAGTATCGCAAGAAAAAGATGAAGAAATTGAAAGCTTTTTTCAAGATCCGTCATCACAGTACGAGGAGGAATTATTAGAATCGCCTGATAATCCATTACTCGAAGAACATTCTCGCGACGTGCTCCTCCATTGGAGGGCGCCGGAATACGAGATCCACCAATGGAACCGCAAATGGTATCTCGCCGCCACCTTGATTTTGGCCGCTATTATTGTTTACGCCCTGATTAGCAACAGCCCGATTATGGCCATCACTTTTATTTTAGTTGGCATCGTTGGCTATTTGTATCTTCAAAAAGATCCGCGGGTTTTGGACTTCATGATAACCCCGGAAGGAATAATCGTTGGGGACGAAATATACGAGTTTGAAAATATCCAGTCATTCTGGATTTTCTACAAGCCCTACGTGATGAAAGTTATCAGTTTGCGCGTCAAGGGCAAGCTTGTTCCCCATGTTCACATTCCCGTTCACGACCAGGATCCGGTGAAAATCCGAGAAATACTGCTGGAGTTTATTCCCGAGAAAAAACAGGAACTGACTCTAGTGGATACAATTGAGAAAGTTTTAAGATTATAACTGGCCGCGCTTGGCAGGAATCGGATCCCACACCTTTTTGCGTCCTCAAGAGGATTCGAACCTCCGGCCTTCGGCTCCGCAAGCCGACGCTCTATCCAGCTGAGCTATGAGGACAAGAAAAGGTGAGGGACAAGCCTGCTTTGTTATAAGCAACTTTATCCCGCACTAAAGCGTAGCTTTTGGTGCGGGGCACACGCTCTACCTGCCCCGTAGTTTCCGATGTCGCATCGGAATACTTCGGGGTCCACTGAGCTACAAGCGCATTATTATTTTTTATGAATTAAACCTGCGACCTCCCCGTAGCCGCGAAGCATTCCTAAATCATAAGGACTGACTTTTGCTTTTACCAGAGGAATTATTCTGCCGTTGAAATAGCAGTAATTTGGCATAAGACAATTATACTAAAATACCCACTCAGCGCAAATCCGGCAGGTTGACATTTGGAAAAAACCGTGCTAAGGTAAAGTTATTGAGGGGGAAAGTTCTTTAAGAAAGGAGGTAAAAAAAATTCAGTACTGGTTAGCAGGGGAAATTATAAAAACAATTTATGTTTGGTGACGGAGGATTTTATGCACGGTATGATAAGAGTTAAGGGAGATGTGAAAGCTGTGCTAGGAACATGCACAAGGAAAGTGCTGGGATATAACCCTAGCACAGAAGAATTACTCCTGCAGAAATTAAACGCGAAGGGAGGTGAAGAAAAGGAAGACGAAGGATTTGTTTTGTCCATCGATAGAGTCACCTATGTAGATGTAACAAAACTACCAAGCTGAAAGCCGAGTTCTCTTTCTTAAGAGAGGGGTTGCAACCATAAATTCATGAGCCCCTCTTATTGAGGAGAAAACTGCCAAGGACGGTCTAAGGCGACGGGTGAAAGTTTTTCATCTGTCGCCCCTCCTCTAATTTTCTTGTAGGTCTCAACATTGTTGGGACTTTTTTATTTTTTAAATACTAGATGCAAAATACCAAATACTATATACTTCAACTATGATTACTCTTGAAACTCCTCTCAAAAATCTCCCCCGCATCGGTCCGAAATATGTTAAAAACCTGAAAAAACTCGGCATCGCGACTGTCGGAGATCTGCTTTTCCATTTTCCTTTCCGCTATGATGACTACTCCAAAATCTTGCCGGTTTCTTCTTCTTCCCGGGGCGATACAGTAACCGTTGAGGGAGAAATCATTGAAAGCCGGACTACCCGCACCTGGAAACGAAAAATGTTTTTGACTGAAATCCTGCTCAAAGATGATTCCGGAACTATCCGGGCTTTGTGGTTCAATCAGCCGTATCTGGCCGAAAACTTGACTGAAGGAAAAAAGATCAGGATCAGCGGAAAAATAACAGGCGACGCCAGCGGACTTTACTTTTCCAATCCGGCTTGGGAACTGGCTTCGCGCGCTCCTACTAACACCGGTCGGCTGGTGCCGGTCTATCCGGAAACTGAAGGCGTAACCTCGCGCTGGCTCCGCTGGCAAATCCAATTTCTCCTAAAGTTCAACTTTAGGATAAGCGATCCGGTACCGGAAAAAATTCTCAAGAAATTAAATCTTCCGGGAACAGACAAGGCCATAAATTACATCCATTTTCCCGACACACTTGACCACGCTCTCGTCGCCCAAAAAAGATTCGCTTTCGAAGAAATGTTTTTGGTACAGCTTAAGTCCCTGCAAATTCGTTCCAGCTGGCAAAAAGAGCAGGCGGTAAAAATCAAATTTAATGAAAAGCTGATTAAGAATTTTGTAAAAAAACTTCCTTTCAAACTCACCGACGCCCAGCGAAAATCAGCTTTTGAAATCCTGAAAGACCTCGAAAAATCCCGGCCAATGAACCGGCTGCTTAACGGCGACGTGGGATCGGGCAAGACAGTCGTAGCCGCCGTTGCTTCTTTGCAGGCGATTAACAAGGGATATCAAGTCGCTATTATGGCACCGACCGAGGTTTTGGCTAGGCAGCATTTTGATAGTTTTATTAAGTTATTCTCCAGTTACAAAATAAATATTGGACTTCTTACAAATTCATATAAGATGATAACTTGTCATCCCGAACTTGTTTCGGGATCTAATAATAAGATGCTGAAACACCTGCCCGCATCGCTATGCGAAGCATTGCAGGCGGGAGTTCAGCATGATACCAGAACAAATCTCCTCAAAAAAATCCAATCCAGCCAAATTAATCTTGTCATAGGCACTCACGCCCTTATTCAAGAAGATATCCGTTTCAAAAATCTGGCTTTAATTATTGTTGATGAACAGCACCGCTTCGGCGTCACCCAGCGGGCTTATTTGCAACAGAAATCTTCTGAAATAAACGACGGGCTTCCGGAAAAAATCCCTCACTTCTTAACTATGACCGCCACTCCCATACCCCGCACTCTGGCTCTGGCTTTTTTTGGAAATTTAGATATCTCAATCCTGGACGAAATGCCCGCCGAGCGCAAAAAAATAATCACCGGGATTGTCAATCCTGTTGAAAGAAATAAAACTTATGAATTCATTCGTGCTGAAATTAAAAAAGGCCGCCAGTGTTTTATTATCCTGCCTTTAGTGGAAGAGTCAGAAATACTAACTGAAGTGAAAGCGGCTGTTCAGGAATATGAGCGGCTGTCCCGAGAAATTTTTTCTGATCTTAAGCTCGGCCTTATTCACGGCCGGCTAAAGGCCGATGAAAAGGAAAAGGTGATGCGGGAGTTTGCCGGGAAAAAAATTGACATCTTGGTTGCCACTCCGGTTGTGGAAGTAGGAATTGACATTCCCAACGCCACCGCGATGATTATTGAGGACGCTGACCGCTTTGGATTATCCCAGCTCCACCAATTCAGGGGAAGAATCGGCCGGGGCAAATACCAGTCATACTGCTTTTTATTCACCAGCAGCAATTCTTCAAATGTCAGAGCAAGATTGAAGGCGCTGGTTGAAAGTGAAGACGGCTTTAAGATAGCCGAGAAAGATTTGGAACTTCGCGGTCCGGGAGAATTTTTCGGCACCCGCCAGTCGGGCCTTCCTGACATCGCCATGGAAAATCTGGCTAACGTTCGCCTTATCCAAATCGCCCGCGAAGAAGCGCAGGAATTGCTTAAATCTGATCCGCCGTTAAAAAATTATCCCTACCTTAAAAAAGCTTTGCAAAAATTTGAGCAAGAAATTCATTTGGAATGAGTTATTA
This sequence comes from Candidatus Moraniibacteriota bacterium, assembly GCA_026396275.1. Taxonomy (NCBI): domain Bacteria; phylum Candidatus Moraniibacteriota; species Candidatus Moraniibacteriota bacterium. Next base: position 29,459 of record JAPLXC010000007.1, read on the forward strand.
GAATAAACTACAAAGATACCATATTTCATTATACTGCGGCCGCAGTATAATGAAATAAATCTTCAGGATGGAAAATTTATAATTTGGTGTTGAAAATAAAGAGGAACTTAAGTAAAATGTAGTTAAGTAAACATATGCAAATTGACTCTAAAATTTTCAAGGCCTACGATATCCGGGGAATTTATCCCGACGAAATTAACGAGCAAGACGCCTACAAAATCGCCAAGGCCTTTTGCGAATACCTGAAACCCAAAAATGTCGTCATTGGCAGCGACGTGCGCTTGTCGTCTCCTTCGCTTAAGCAAGCAACTGTAAAAGCAGTAACTGATGCTAGAATAAAAGTGATAGATGTCGGAATTATTTCCACTGACATGCTTTATTTTGCTGTCGCTAATTACGGCTACGCCGGCGGTTTTTCCATCACCGCTTCGCACAATCCGAAAGAATACAATGGAATAAAATTCGTGCGTGAGGGCTCAAGGCCCATTTCATCTGATACGGGGTTATTCGATATCAGGGACATTGCGTTTCGTAATAATTCACCACTTACTACTGACAACCTCCGACTTAATGAAGAAAATTTAAAACTTATTGAAAAGAAGGATATTTTGGATGATTATATTAAAAAAATTAAAACTTTTGCTGACTTTTCAAAGTTTAGAAAGTTTAAAATCGTCGCCAATCCTAACTTCGGAGCAGCCGGAAAAACACTGGATAAACTTTTAGAAGGGACAGGAATAGAAATTGTAAAGCTCAATTATGAACCGGACGGAAATTTTCCCAAAGGCCGACCGGATCCGCTTATTCCTGAAAACCGGAAAGAGATATCAAAATTAATTATTGATTCTGGAGCAGATTTTGGCGTTGCCTGGGATGCCGACGCCGACCGCTGTTTCTTTTTCACCGAGAAAGGAGAATTTATTGAGGGATACTTTATTACCGCGTTTCTGGCTAAAATTTTTCTTGAACGCTATCCTGGATCAAAAATAATCCACGACACTCGCCTTACTTGGGCGATTGAAGATACTGTCAAGGAAAATGGCGGAATTGATATCGCCACTAAAGCCGGACACGCTTTTATCAAAGAGCGGATGCGGAAAGAAAATGCGGTCTTCGGCGGCGAAATGAGTGCTCATTATTATTTCCGCGATTACTGGTTTTGCGACAACGGGATGATACCGCTCGTTATGATGCTAGAATTTCTTTCGGGGCAGGAAAAAACACTTTCCCAGATTATGCGGGAAATGTTCTGGAATAAATATTATGTTTCCGGCGAAATTAACAGCGAGGTGCCGGATGTCAAAACTATTTTAGAAAAAGCGGAAAACGCCTATTTTAACGGCGCAATTAAAGTTGACAGGGCTGACGGAATTTCAATTGATTTCCCCGACTGGCGCTTCAACCTCCGCGGCTCCAACACCGAGCCGGTGATTCGGCTTAATGTGGAGGCCGAAACCAAAGAAAAGATGGAAGAAAAAAGAGATGAGCTGTTGAAGACAATCCAGAGTTAAGCTTCTAGCTTATAGAAAAATTTCAGGAGCTCAATTTTTTGAGCTCCTTTTTGAAATCTTTATGGCCCGAGTATCAAACAGAGGAAAACTATAATTATTAGCGCAACTACTGACATCTTATAGCTTTCTTTGTTTCTTGCTATTCTCCCTTTTCTCATTTTACTTCTCCTTTTCTTATGCAGGCGTTTTTACAAAAGACCGATTTTCTTTTTCACTTCAGCCAGTTTTGCTGAAGCCATCGGGCGTACTTTTTCCGCACCTTGTTGCAAAATTGCTAAAACTTTTTCATCAGAAATATCATAAAAATTCTTCTGAAAGGGCTCAAGAAAGTCAATTATCTCATCAGCTAGATTTTGCTTAAATTCGGCATACCCCTTCCCAACATATTTCTTCTCAATCTCCTTGACCGATTTTCCGGAAAGCACAGAGTAAATATTGATTAAGTTTTTCAGCGCCGGCTTGTCATCGCGATAGACAATTTCTTTTCCGGAGTCTGTAACTGCCTTTTTAATTTTATTCTTTACTGCCTCCGGACCATCCAAAAGGCCAACATAATTATAAATACTAGCTGCCGATTTACTCATCTTTTTGGCCGGATCATCCAGTCCCATAATCCGCATTCCTTCTTTAGTAATATAAGGTTCAGGAATAATAAAGGTTTCTCCGAATTTTTGATTAAACCTGTGAGCTAAAGTCCTGGTAATTTCAATATGCTGCAATTGGTCTTCGCCAACTGGAACTAAATTTGCGTCGTATAACAATATGTCCGACGCCATCAAAACCGGATAATCAAAAAGTCCCATAGCGACACTTTCTTTATTTTTTCCGGCTTTGTCTTTAAATTGCGTCATCCGTTCCAATTCAGAAATTTTCGTAATCGTATTCAAAATCCAAGTCAGTTCCACGTGCTCCGGAATATGCGATTGTACAAAGATCGTTGATTTTTTCGGATCAATTCCGGCGGCTAGATATATTTTAGCGACTTCAATTGTTTTTTTTCGTAATTCTTCCGGATCTTGGGGAACAGTGATAGCGTGAAGGTCCACCACGCAAAAAATCGAGTCATACTCATCTTGAAGTTTAACCCAACTTTTAATGGCGCCCAGATAATTTCCAATATGCAGATTTCCGCTCGGCTGTACGCCGGAAAAGATACGTTTCATAAATTGTCTGAAATATAAAGCATTACTGTATACATAATACCTTATACATTATACTTTATACAAGTATCTATACTTCAATTACCACGGGAAGTATCATTGGCCTTCGTTGCGTCTTCTGATAGAGAAACGATCCCACTGATTCGCGGATATTGTTTTTGATGTAATCCCAGTTGATGTTTGATTCCGGCGAAGTTTTTTCGCGGATGATTTTTTCAACCACGCGCTTGGTGGCGTTCACCAGATCAAAATTTTCTTTGACATAAATAAACCCGCGCGAAGTCACCTGGGGAACACCGATGATTTTCTTGGTTTTACTGTCAATGATTACGACAATGGTAAACATTCCGTCGCGAGCCAGCACCTGGCGGTCGCGAAGAACCACTTCTCCGACGTCTCCCACTCCCAGTCCGTCAACCATAATATTGTTGGTTGGGACTTTTTCGCCGGTAATCCTTCCCCGTTTTTCCCGGTCAAGCTCAATTACCTTGCCATTCTCTCCGATGAGAATCTGTTCCGGTTTCATTCCCACTGTCATTCCCAGTTCCCCGTGAAGTTTGAGCATATAGTAAGTGCCGTGAACAGGTATCAAATAGCGCGGGCGAATAAGATTAATCATCATTTTGAGATCTTCCTGGCGGGCGTGTCCCCCGGCATGAACGTCCATCATCTGATAATGAATGATTTTAGCTCCCCGCCGGTACAAAGTATCTTTCACACCTTGAACTGTCCGCTCATTTCCCGGAATTACCGAGGAAGAGAAAATGACAATATCCCCTTCGTGAATTTTCACAAACCGGTGTTCGTTGTTGACGATGCGCATCAGCACCGCGTTGGCTTCTCCCTGCGCTCCGGTGCAAAGAATAACAACTTTATTGTCCGGATAATCGCTTATCCTGTTAATCGGAATGAGCGTGCCTTTTTTCATTTTGAGATACCCTAAGGTCTTGGCAATTTCCACGTTAGTCCGCATTGAATATCCGTCAACCGCTACCCGCCTTCCATACTTTTCTGCAACTTCAATGACTATCTGGATCCGGCTGATGAGGGCGGCAAAAGTCGCCACAATCACCCGGCCGGGAGCATGCTCAATAATTTCTCCGATGGTTTTCCCAATACTTCCTTCGGAAATTGAATAGCCTTCGGTTTGGCTGTCGGTGCTGTCGGATAAAAGCGCCAACACCCCTTCGGAGCCGATGCGGGCGATTTTAGCGATATCGGCCGGTTCGTCAATCACTGGAGAGTGATCAAATTTAAAGTCCCCGGTATGCACCAGTGTTCCCACCGGGGTTTTGATCGCCAGCCCTACTGATCCGGGAATAGTGTGATTAACATGGAAAAATTCCACTTCAAAAATGCCGAGCCGGATTTTGTCTGATTTCTTGACCACATGAATGTTAAGCGGAGCAGAATCCTTGAAATCCTCCTGGCGTTTCATTACAATTCCTCGGGTCAGTTCCGTCGCGTAAAGCGGCGGATTTCCCAGCCGCGGGATAAGATGCGGAATGGCTCCAATGTGATCGTAATGGCCGTGAGTAATAACCACGCCCCGGATATTTTTCTCCTTTCCTTGAAGATAAGAAATGTCGGGAATAATGTAGTCCACTCCCGGCATATCCTGGTCTGGAAACTGAAGGCCCATATCAACAATTATAATGTCCTGGTTATATTCAAAGATAGTCATATTGCGGCCGATTTCCTCAAGGCCTCCGAGTGGAATAACACGCAACCGTTGTTTGCCAAAGCCCTGCGCGGCAATTTCCGACGCGCGGATAAGGCGAATTTTTTGCCGTTGTCTTTTTCGTATCATACTCATTTGAAAATGTAACGTACAATTTATAAATTTTAAAAAATAAACCGCACGTTATATAAATAAAAATTACAAGATTAATTAATGAAGTGGGGATGGGGAGAGTTGAACTCCCACGATCTTGCGATCATAGCGCTCTGAACGCTACGTGTCTGCCAGTTCCACCACATCCCCTTTTTTGATATTTTTTAAGCTAGCGCGCTTGCTCCGTCGTCCGATATGACATCGGACTTTACGGGGTATACCAACTTGTCCCGCACCATCCCGCTAAGCGGGATTGGTGCGTGGATTCCGCCACACGCCCAATTTAAAAAACGAAGAATAAGTCCTAAAGGGACCAGTTAAAGTAAGTTAAAAGATTTGAAAAAGAAGCATTTATTAAAATATGGAAGAAATCCTAGTGTCTATATGATAGCATACCTATTTCAATTTGTCAATGTTGCGGTTATAGACATCATCGTAGCGAATAATGTCGTCCTCTTCCAGATATTCTCCCGTTTGCACTTCCACCATCTCTAAATTTATTTCTCCTGGATTTTCAAGGCGGTGTTTGGCAAGCCTTGGAATAAAAGTGCTTTCGTTTTCATGCAGAATTAATTTTTTATCTCCATTGACTACTCCAGCAGTTCCTTTTACAACGACCCAGTGTTCAACGCGGCGGTTGTGGGCCTGCAAACTTAATTTTGCTCCGGGATAAACAAGTATCTTTTTTACCTTGTAAGTCGGCTGGTCAATGAGGACTTCGTATTTTCCCCAGGGGCGCTGGACAACAATGTTGTGCTCCAATTCTTTCAGATTTTTTTCTTTCAGATATTCAACAATCTTTTTTACATCTTCTCCTCGACCTTGCTTTTGCACCAATATGCTGTCGGAGGTTTCAATTATATTCATATCTTCCACTCCCAGTGTGGCAACCAATCTGTTGCTGTCGCTATGAACAAAGATATTTCTGGAATCAATGCCGATATGTTTAGGATTGGGATCCTTGAGCGCCAGTTCCGCCAAACTGTCAAAGGAGCCGATGTCGTTCCAGCTGAATTCGCCCTCAAATACTATGACCTTTTTGGATTTTTCAGAAATTGCATAGTCAATGGAAATGGAGGGCAGAGTGCTGAATCTTTCCAAAAACGATTCATAACTTTGAGCCATCAAGGAATATATTTCCGGCGAATACGCGCGCAGTTCTTCGGTAAAAGTCCGGGCGTTGAAAATATACATACCCGAATTCCATACGTATTCCCCGCTTTCCAGGTATTTTTCAGCCGTGGCTTTGTCCGGTTTTTCTTTAAATTCCAAGACCTTGTAATAACTATTTGCTTTTTCTCCCTTTTTAATATAGCCGTATCCGGTTTCCGGTTTAGCGGGAGTGATGCCAATTGTCCCAATATTGCTGCCTACTTCATTAGTCGCTTTTTCTACAACTTCCAAATACTTTTTTTTGTTGCCTATATAATGATCGGATGGCAAAAATAAAACAGGTTCGTCTTCCGGCACCTTGGCCTTTTCCGACAAATGTTTCACGGCGTAAGTTATGGCCGGAGCTGTGTTTAAACTGGCAGGTTCGGTGAGAATTTGCTCCTGGCGGTAATCCTTCTCTACTTCCTTTATCTGGTTGAAAACATTAAACAGATTGTCTCTGCTGGTTACGAAAAAAATTTTTTCTTTAGGCAGCAGATCGCGCATTCTCAAATAGGTCTCCTGAAGAAGAGACCTGTCAGAATAAAGAGAAAGGAATTGTTTGGCGAAGTTTTTGCGGGAAAGCGGCCAGAGGCGGGTGCCTGAACCGCCGCAAAGAATGACGCTGTACATAGTTTATTGCGTATCAGCCTATTACTGGCAAACCACTCAGATCTTCCTTAATAATAGTTTTATAAAGAGGATTTTTTTTGAGAGCGACTTCTCCATTATGTTCCACGACGTAATAAGCAAATCCTCTCATTTCTTTTACCAGCTCGTAGTCCGCGTGTCCGGGAAAACTGGCAGGATCCCGCTCTTCAAAATCTACCGGACTGTCATCAGCAGTGACAAAATATGTTTCTCCGGTGTTAACTAATAAATGTCCGAATTTGGAAGGCATAAATATTTCCTCTCTCTCCTTAACCGGAATTGCTTTAAATTCAGAAACGACATCGGGAATCATTTCTCCATTTTCACTCTCGGCCAATTTTTGAAGCAGAGCCACTCCCTGGCCATAAACAATCCAATAAGTTTCACTTAAGTTCCCAATGTGATAATGCCCGTAGGTTTTTATATATTCTCCAGATATTGTTCCGGGCTCCCAAACAGTTATATTTTTTTGGTCAGACCCGCCTCTAATCATATAATAGTGGATAGCAGGACCAACGCCGGTGGGATCCATAAGGACTTCTTTCATTTTTTCATGGGTTCGCGACGCGTAATGCTTGGGAACATTCGTAAAATTAATTGTCATAATACTATAATTTATTAATTATTAAGATGGTTTAAAAACACTTTTATTATTCGTACATTCATATGAATTCGTAATTCGTAGAGAAACACTTATTTTCTCACTCTCTTCGTTTTAATATACCACTTGTCCGCCTCGGAAAATCTTCCCGAAGGAGAGTTAACATTCTCCATTCTAATCCCTTTTACTTTTTGACTAACCGGATACAGGTAACTGGGACTGTACAGAAAAACCGCCGGAATTTCTTCGGCCACAACTTTTTGAAATTCATGATAATACTCCACCCGTTTGTTTTCGTCCAGTTCCTGACGGGCTTTCTCCAGTAGCTCGTCCGCTTTTTTATCGTCCAGCAGGGAAAGGTTGAGACCGGGATCTTTCTTTTGACTGGAATGCCAAAATGAATAGGGATCGGGGCTAAAACTTACCGCCTGACCAAATAAAAGTGCGTCGTATTCCCGGGGGCGGATATAGTTCTGCTGCAGATCAGAAACCGCGAGCACTTCAACTTTAACTTTGGCCCCTATCTTTTCCCATTGACCGCGGAGAATATCAGCCGTCTGGGACAACTCCGGCCAGTCAGTGGTAAAAATTGAGAACTCAAGTTTTACGTCACCTTTCTTTCTTACTTTTTCTCCCTCATCGTATTTCCACCCGCTTTCTTCTAATATCTTCTCGGCTTTCTGAATATCGAAATCGTATTTATTAATCTCTTGTTCGCATTCCTTCATTTGAAGCAGAAAAGGAGAATGGACCGCGGTTCCCTTGCCGTGAAGAACGTTCTCAATAATTTCCTGGCGGTTTGTGCCATAAGCCAGAGCCTTGCGAACATCGTCATTGGCTAGCGCTATGTTCTTGGTCTGATTAAAAAAGACGGCAAAATATCGAGGAATGTTTAATTCATGAATGCGCGTGCTTTTGGACACCTTAATTTCGGAAATTTTCTCCGGAGCAATATTTCCTATTCCTTTTATTTCCTTTTCATTGTAAGCGGAAACTGCGGCATCCTCATCCGGATAGAAATTAAAAGTAATCTTTGAAATGTTGGGCTGGCCTTCGAAATAGTCCTTAAAGGCTGCAAGATTATAAGTCAGAATATTACCACTGGAATCCTTTTGCAAATCAGAAAACTGATAAGGACCGGAACCGATCGGACGAAGATTGTATTCAGCCAGTGAAAATTTTTCCGGAGCAATATTTTCCCAAATATGCTTAGGCAGGATTCCCATTGTTAAGTTGCGAGGAAAGCCGAAGTAGGGGCTGTTCAACGCGAAGGAAAGCGTATAGTCGTCAACCTGGCTAACTTCTACTCCCTGCCAATTCTGACGAAGAGGACTTTTGTAAGCCGGATCCTGAACAACACTTAAGGTGAAAAAGACGTCGCTCGCGTCCAGCTGCTCCCCGTCATGCCATTTTATGTTTTTCCTTAGATGAACAGTGTGGGTTTTCTGATCAGAAGAAATTTCGTAGCTTTCCGCAAGATTATTAACCAAGTTCCCCTGATTATCGTACTTCAGCAAACCGCTGTATATTAACTGGACCAAATCGGAATCGGCTTCGCTTGTTTGAGAAAGCAGAGGATTTACGTACATCGGCTGTCCCACAACTCCTTCTATATATTCTCCTCCTTGTTTCGGAACCTCTTGAGTAAGTCGGAAATACCAAGAGCCAATCCAGAAAAAAAGAGAGGTCACAATAATAGTCGCAAGCAACGTAACAAATGCCTTCTCTCGAAAGCTAAGGGTCTTACTGACATAGAACCAGTTAGAAGGCAGAAGAAATTTAATTTTTTCCTTGATGCTAATATGTTTTTTCTAGAAAATTAAGATCTCGCGAAAAAAACAGTGGCCACTGCCATTGCCAGAAAAAGCACAGATAATACTACCGAGAATTGAAAGAGAAATTTTTCTATTCCCCGTTTTGTGTAATAGCCCCCGAAATCACCGCCAAATGCCGCGCTTAGCCCCGACCCGCGGTTTTGAAGCAGAATGGAAACCACAAGCATAATCGCTATAACAATCTGCGCAATTGTGAGTATTTTCATACAACTAATACCCTATCACAAGTGTGCTGGGAAATCAACCTCAAAAAATAATTATTGCTAATTCTCCTTTTATTTCCCCTTTTTTTTCGCTAAAATACCGCTGTACTTCCTCGATACTTCCCCGGACGATCTCTTCAAACATTTTCGTAAGTTCCCGGCCGACAATTACATTTTTCTTAGTTTCCATCCGGTTGAGAAGTTCAAGATTTTTGAGCAAGCGGTGAGGCGATTCATAGTATAGTACTGGATGGCGCAAAACGGAAATTTCCCGAAAAAATGTTTCTCTTCCCTTTTTGTGAGGAGGAAATCCCATAAACGCAAACCGCTGCATATCAATTCCTGCCACGCTTACCAAGGCAGTAAGAGCCGAGGGACCCGGAATCGGAATGGATAAAAATCCATCTTTAACCAATTCTCCAACTAACTTATTTCCTGGATCAGAAATTCCGGGAGTGCCGGAGTCCGTTACTAGGGCAATATTCTTTCCCTGGGTCAGTAAGTCCTTGAGATAATTTTCCCGTTGGCGGGAACTGTGCTGATGATAGGATATCAAGGGTTTTTGTATGTTATAATGGCGGAGAAGCTTTTGGGTCACGCGCGTGTCCTCGCAGGCAATAAGATCAACATTCTTTAAAACTTCAAGAGCCCTTAAGGTTATATCTTTTAAATTCCCTATCGGAGTGGCAATGACGTATAATGTTCCAAAATTGTTCATTAAATTATTAACGAGTTAATGTGTTAACGAGTTATTTTTATTAACCCGTTAATTCGTGAACCCGTTAACTGGATAATTTTTTAATATATGCTTTTAGCTACTCACGCTCTTACCGGTGCGATTATCGGGAAAAACATAGCGAGCTCCTGGCTGGTAATTATTTTTTCCCTGATACTGCATTACGTTCTGGATATTTTTCGCCACGGGGAATACTTGAACCGAAATTCCCGCTGGATCGAATTCTGGAAAGTGCTGGCCGATCTGGCAGTAGGATCTTCAATTCTTGCGCTAGTAATTTATTTTTTAAATCCTCCGGCGGCAGTGACAAAAAATATGCTAATTGGCGCTCTTTTTTCAATGTTTCCCGACTTTTTCTCCCTTATGTATTTTAAGTTCAATGTCGGATTTCTCAAAAAACTATTTGATTTTCATGTCTGGATCCACCGCTACCCGCCGCTTTCTCCTGAGAGGGAATGGAATTTAAGAAACGCATTTAATGATATTATCGTTTCAATAACTGCTATTATACTTTTAATAGTTTAATGCAAAGTGAAAATCTCAAATTGCTTTTTATATTGTCATTTTGATTTTTGATATTTGATTTTTGATTTTTTATAAATACTTCGCTGTCCAGCTTTTTTTGCATTTCTTTAATTTATCAGGCGTTCCTTCATAGACAATTTCTCCGCCTTTTTCTCCCCCGTCCGGCCCCAGTTCAATCACCCAATCGGCATTGCGGACAACGTCAAGATTGTGCTCCACCACCAGAACCGTGTTGCCTCTTTCCACCAGCGCGTCCAAAACGCTAAGAAGGCGTTTAGTATCATCAAAGTGGAGTCCGACCGTGGGCTCATCCAGAATATAAAGAGTTTTTCCGGTAGATTTTCTCGCCAGTTCGGCCGCCAGCTTGATCCGCTGCGCTTCCCCGCCGGAAAGATTGGTGGCGCTTTGGCCCAGCTTGAGATATCCCAGTCCCACTTTCTCCATTATCTCCAGCTTTTCGGCAATAAGCGGATAATCGCTGAAAAAGTTAAGGGCAAAACTTACATCCATATCCAACACTTCAGCAATATTGAACCCCCTGAACTCAACATCCAGGGTCTTTTTGCTGTACCGAGTGCCATCGCAGGCCTCGCACTTGATGTACATGTCCGGCAAAAGATACATTTCAATTTTATTCATTCCCTCTCCCTGGCAGACCTCGCAGCGCCCGCCTTTCATATTAAAACTGAACCGGCTGGCGGCGTAACCCCGAGAGCGAGCTTCTTCCGTTCCGGCAAAGAGGTCGCGAATTTGAGAAAACACACCGGTGTAGGTGGCGGCATTGGAGCGGGGAGTTCTTCCGATCGGGCTCTGATCAACACTGATTACTTTATCAATGGCGCTTATTCCCTGTACGTCTTTATGCTTTCCTGGCTCATCTTTGGCCTTATAGAAATAACGGGCAAGAGCTTTAGCTAGAATATCTTGAACCAGGGTTGATTTTCCCGATCCCGAGACCCCGCAGATAACCACAAATTTTTCCAATGGAATTTTAACATCAATGTTTTTGAGATTGTGCTCGCTAGCCTTAATGACTTCAAGTGTTTTTTTGCTTCCTTTCCGATAATCTTCTTTTTCGCAGACCTTCTTTCTTCCGACCAAATAAGCAGCGGTAAGAGTTTTCGATTGGAGAAGTTTATCTAGTGTTCCCTCAAACACTACGGTCCCCCCATTTTCTCCTGCTCCCGGCCCCATATCAATAATCCAGTCGGCGGCGCGAATGATGTTTTCGTCATGTTCCACAATCAGCAAGGAATTGCCAGCGTCCCGCAGTGACTTCATAGTCGCCACCAATTTGTCGGTATCGCGGTTATGAAGTCCGATGGATGGCTCGTCTAAAATATAAGTAATTCCCATGAGACGAGAATTTATTTGCGCTGCGAGGCGAATTCTTTGGGCTTCTCCGCCGGAAATCGTCTGGGCGCTTCGCGCCAAATTCAGATACTCCAAACCGACATTTTCCAGCGACTCTAGTCGTCTTATCATTTCACGAACCAAGGGCTTGGCAATTTTTCTTTCCCGATTTTCAGCTTTCCACTGATTACTGTTTGCCAAAAAACGCTTAAGCCGCACCATGTCAAGATTTACTACTTCATCAATCGAACGTTCATCAATAAGAACAGAAAGATACACTTTTCTTAAGCGTTTTCCTTCGCAGATAGGGCACTGCTGGGAAACCATGTACTTTTCCATTTCGGCTTTCAGAAAATCAGATTTCGTTTCTTGGTATTTTCTCTCCAGGCCGGGAATAACTCCTTCAAATGGGATCAGAACTGAAGAAACTCCTCCTAAATCGTACTCCCTTCGTTCGGCAATCAGCTCATCCTTGTCTCCAAAAAGAATGATATCCAGATGCTTGGAAGAAAGCTTTTTCACAGGAACATTGACGGAAAAGCCATATATTTTCGCCAAGGATTTTAAAACGGAGAGATGATTCGTCTGGCTGTTCATTTTTCCTCCGGCTTTGCTCCAGGGCTGAATAGCTCCTTCGGAAAGTGACAGATTTTTATTGGGAATAATTAGATCCGGGTTTATCTTGAGCACAAATCCCAATCCGGAACATTGCAGACAGGCCCCTTCCGGGTTGTTAAAAGAAAAGTGGCGAGGAGTGAGTTCCCGCAGCGCAGTGCCGCACTGCCGGCAAAGAAAGTCCTGATTGTAAGTTTTTTCTTTACTGTTATCAATTACAACAAGAGTTGATCCCTTTCCCAGTTTCATAGCCGTTTCAATCGAATCCACGATTCGCTCCCGATCCGGATTTTTTCGGTCAAGGATAATTCTATCGACCACAATCTCGATATCAGCAGGAATTTTATCACTGGCAATCAGCAAGGCCTCAGGTGCTCCCATCACTTTTTTGTTAAAGCGCACTCGGGCATAACCGGCTTGTTGAATACCGCGCAGTATCTCTTTGGAATTTTTATTTTTGTCCAATGGTTTAGCTAAAATCATAATGTGGCTCCGGTGGGGCAGCGGCAGAATCTCGTCCAGAATTTCCTGATTGCTTTTTTTCTGCATCAGCGTTCCGCACTCGGGGCAATGGGGTTTTCCGATTTTGGCAAAAAGAATTCGCAGATAATCGTAAATTTCCGTGAGCGTTCCCACAGTGGAGCGCGGGCTGCGGCTGATTGACCGCTGATCAATGGCAATGGTGGGGCTCAGGTTCTCGATCTTATCAACATCGGGCTTGACGGAGGCATCCAAAAAATTGCGCGCGTAAGAAGAAATCCCTTCCATATAGCGGCGATTGCCTTCGGTAAAAATTGTGTCGAAAGCCAAAGAGGATTTTCCCGAACCGGAAAGTCCTGTGATTATTACCAGTTTGTCGCGGGGAATGTCGACATCAATATTCTTCAGGTTGTTCACCCGCGCACCCCGAACCAGAATTTTGTCCCTTTGGCTTGAACTTTTTTTTGCCATTTGAGAGGAAAGTACACCCCCACATCAATTCCAGGAAAACCCGAGATAATTTAAAGTCATAAGTCGAAGCCGCTTATCGGCTTTAGTAATCGATTACTAAAGGTCTTTATAAGAATTGGTGTGGAGGTAAATAAATCACGCTAATTGTAAATGGTAAAGGATTTTTAGGGATTTGTAAAGACCTGAATTCCGGACATAGACAAGTTACGTCCAAATAAATAATATTAACCCCGGAGCAAGCTCTGGACTTTATTTGCGCAGTTCCGCTGCAGCTTGAGAGAAGAAGAAAGCAATCGAGAGCGAATTAGATCAGATGAGACTCAAACTTCAGCAACTTAAAGTCATTTTTGACACGATTACAGTTCCAACTCAGCAATGAGCTACCCGTCCAGGCAGGAGTAATAAGTTCAAACTTATCTCCTGCTTTTTTATTTCTAAATCAGTTTGTAGTTTACTTTTCTAGCTATGGCTAGAAAAGTAAACTAATCGCGGATTGGAAGTTATTAATAAAATTAATTATGCTATAATTTCCTTATGAGAACCAAAAAAATCAAAGCTCCTGCCCGCAATGTAACCCATAATAAAAACCAGCAAAAACCATTAACTGAAATGGATACTGATGAAATTTTAGAAGCATACGGGCATAGCGTTGCAGGCGGGGAAAAACGCGAGATTAAAAAACGAAAGAAAATGATGGTTTCCGGCAAAAGCGTGTTTAAAATCAAGGAAATTATTGACAAAAAATCGAAGAACTGATAAGCTTTTATTACAACTTAGAAAGTCCCGATTCGCTTCGCTCCGATGTTGCGTCGGAGATAAGGCGAAATAATCCATCAAAAGGGCTTTCTTTGGTGGATATTTTAATAACAAAACTTGAAGCTTGAAACGTAAAAATAAATTTGTTTCATGTTTTATGTTACATGTTACATGAACTAATGCTCTACGAACTTTGTTACCTCGTCGGTGAATCCAATGAGCCCAAACTGGAAGAAATAAAAAAGGAAGTGGCAGCTATCGTCACCCAGACAGGAGGCATTTTTCAGGAACCCCAAATTATTGAAAAAAGAAAAATGTCTTATAAAATAAAAGGACAGTTTCGGGGAACATACGCTGCCCAGCGTTTTGAAATACCGGAAAAAGATTTTTCTGAACAAAAGCCCGGGGAGGCAAATGCTATCCAGGCCATAACCAAAAAGCTGAATCTTGACCAGAACATCCTTCGCTTTATTATCGTAAAAACCGATGATCTTCCTGAACTTAGGCCGAAGGAAATTGCTCCCAGAGAAAAAGTAGTCGCTGCACCGGTCAAAAGAAAAGATAAGGAGAAAACCGCGCCGGCTAAAAGCATTGACGAGAAATTAGAGGAAATTTTAAACATATAATTCACAAAACATGAAACATGAAACATGAAACAATTAATGTTACATGTTGTATGCTACATGTTATATGACGTATGAACGTCAACAAAGCAATCTTAGTCGGCCGCTTAACCCGCGATCCCGACATCCGCACCACTCAATCCGGACAAACCGTGGTCACGATAGGGCTGGCCACCAACACTTTCTGGACCGACAAAAGCGGCCAGAAACAGGAAAGGACAGAATTTCACAATGTTGTTTTGTGGGGACGCCTCGCCGAAATTGCCGGCCAATATCTGACCAAAGGGCAGGAGGCCTATTTTGAAGGTCGTCTTCAAACCAGAACCTACACCGGCAAAGACGGCGTGGAGCGAAGAGCAACTGAAATTATCGCCGAGAATATGCAGCTGGGCAGCCGTCCGCGAGGGGAAGGTGTGTCTCCGTCCTCTGCCGCTGCGGCGCAAAAAAAAGAACTGACTGAAGAAATCCCCACTATCAACCTTGACGAAGAGCAGGGAGAAGTGAAAATTGAGAATGTCCCGTTTTAATAACTATCCTCGCATGCGACATATAGCATAAAACACGCAATAATGGAGAATGTTTTATGTTACATATTTCGTGTTACGTGAAAATATGGAAGCAAAAATCTGCCACTTTTGCGATCAAAAGATGGATAAAATCGACTATAAAGACGCCTACCTTTTGCGCCGGTTTATGAATTCGCAGGGGAAAATCTATCCGCCCCGCCGGCACGGAACGTGCTCCAAACACCAGCGAACTCTGGTTCGGGCTATCAAAAGAGCCAGAATTATGGCATTGGTGCCGTTTACAGTTAAGTAAAATCATGAAACATAAAACACGAAACATGTAACAATAAGTTACAAATGTTTTATGTTGTATGCTACATGGAATATGTTGGGTATTTCTGAAATCAAAACCGGAAAAAACATTGTCCTAGACGGCGAGCCATACGCTGTGCTTTATCACGAACATTCCAAAATCGGGCGAGCCGGAGCGGTACTGCGCACTAAAATAAAAAATCTGGTGACCGGCGCAGTACTTGAAAAAACTTTCCAAGGAGCAGATAAAGTTGAAGAGGCGGACATTAGCAAATCCAAAGCGCAGTATTTATATAGAGAAGGAAATAGTTATTTTTTTATGGATACTGAAAGTTATGATCAATTTTCATTGCCGGATAAAGTATTGGAAAACGCAGTAAATTACCTCATTGAAGGAACCGAAGTTACCATTCTCAATTTCAACGAAAATTCCATAAATGCGGAACTGCCGATAAAAATGAAACTGAAAGTTGTCGATGCTCCGCCGGGAATCAAAGGCGACACAGCTTCCTCGGGCGGAAAATCAGTAACCGTGGAGACGGGAATGAAAGTAACCACTCCTCTTTTTGTTAAGGCCGGTGATGAAATAATAGTAAACACTGAAACGGGAGAATATGTCTCCCGGGCATGAGTTATTCTTTACGAATTACGACGTAAAGTCGCGTGGCGACCACGTCGCTTTACACGAATCAATTACGAATATACTAATTCTTCAATCAGATATTCATATATTTGCCCGCCTGCTGTGAAATTCCTTAAAACTAGTACTGACTCAATAAATTTCTGTTAATAACAAATTTGTAGAATTTTATTACGGCAGCATTTCGAGCAGGTACGAAATTAATAATTAGTAAACCATTAAAAAAGACGAAGTATGTTACTCCGCCTTTTTTTATTTTCAAGCGAAGCGAGTGAAATGAAAATTTATTTTCATTTCCGAGCGAGCGCTGAAAAATTTATTTTTTGTCTGGCAGTTCTCGTTTTTATATTATCCCTATCTGGCCGAATAGCGTCATGGCCAAAAGAGGCGTCAGCGCTATAAGCACAGCGAGATTCATTTCCTCCTTTTCTTTCTCCTCCTGCTCCCTCCTTTCGCAATGAGGGCATTTATCGGTTGTTGGCTCCATAGTATTGGGAATTAATAATTAAAAGCAAAAAACGGGCTGCCACCCGTTTTTTAAGCTCTTTATAGAGATTATAGCAGATTTTTAGCAGGTTGTCAATAATGGAACTTCTATCCTTTGGCTTTCTGGATAACGCTTTTTTCTACGTCTTTGATAATTTTCGGATTTTCTTTCAGGAACTGCTTGGCATTTTCCCTTCCGGTCCCCAGTTTTACTCCTTCAAACATATAAGAATTTCCTGTTTTTTTAATTATTTCGTATTTCACTCCGGTATCAACCAGATCCCCCGTTTGGGAAATTCCTTCATTATACATAATATCAAATTCGGTTGTTCTGAATGGAGGAGCTACTTTATTTTTCACCACTTTGGCTTTAACGCGGTTGCCCACTACTTCATCCCCTTTTTTGATTTGGGCCGAGCGCCTTACTTCGATCCGGACTGATGAATAAAATTTCAGGGCTTGCCCGCCGGTAGTTGTTTCTGGATTGCCGAACATTATGCCGATCTTCATCCGGATTTGATTAATAAAAATTACAAGTGTATTTGATTTAGCGATAATGGCGGTTAGTTTGCGAAGGGCTTGGGACATGAGGCGTGCTTGTCTTCCAATGTGCAGGTCACCCATCTCTCCTTCAATTTCAGCCCGCGGGACCAGAGCCGCTACCGAGTCAATCACTATCACATCCACCGCGCCGGAACGGACCAGGGTTTCCACGATATCCAACGCCTGCTCTCCGGTATCCGGCTGGGATATCAAAAGATCGTTAATCTCCACTCCGATCTTTTTCGCGTATTCCGGATCCAGCGCGTGCTCTGCATCAATAAAAGCTGCCGCTCCGTCCGCTTTTTGGGCATTAGCAATAATGTGAAGAGCGAGAGTTGTTTTTCCCGACGACTCCGGCCCGTAAATTTCAATTACTCGTCCCCGGGGAACTCCCCCGATTCCCAATGCAATATCCAAGGATATTGAGCCGGTAGGAATGGCTTCCACATCCACTTTGCGGGCGTCACCCAATTTCATAATCATTCCCTCCCCGAATTTTTCCTTAATTTCCTCCATTACCTTGTCAACTTCTTTTTCCAAGCCCCTATCATGAATTTTTTGTCCTTTTGGCATATGTTTATTGAATAGTTAGATGATTAATTATGTTATTTAGTCCGTTAATATTTTGTATTAGCGTCAAATATAACGTCCCGCACGATTCCCGGATCGTTACTCAAGACCCCGATATCCTTTCCGTTTATTTTCAAATAGGTGTTATTGCCTTTCCCCGAGGTGATGCTTATTTTTTCATTGGCGGAAAATTTCTGAACGGCTTGAGGCAAAAGCGTTCCGCTAAAAACAACGCTTCCGTCCGCTTCCACTGAAAGCCAGGTGGAGTTGGGCTGGACCGTAATTTCTACTTCCAGCTTCTTTTCTGTCTGCGATTTATTCTCGCCTCCAGTAGCGGAATTTCCTTCAGCCGGCCCCGCGTAATTGGCTTTCACCGAAACGGTGCGGATTGACTCCTTGCGAAATTTGTTTACTGCTTTCACGGTGATCGTGTTAATCCCTTCCTGAAGGCCTATATGTTCATTGAATTCTCCATTTTCGCTTACCAGAACCGGCTGGTCGTTTATGAATACTTCCGCGTCCTTTTCCGCGATTCCTTTGACGTTCACAGTATCTCCTTCAATAATCTCTCCGTCTGCCGGCTGGACGACAACCAGACGAGGAGTGGCAATGAAAGTATCCACTTCTTTGTAAAGATAGAAAATACCGACTAGTATTACCAGGATAACAAAACTTATAACCAAAATCCGCGGAGTGATGACCAAGCCGGAAATTTTTATCGGCCCAATGTATTCTTTCTTGCCATCTGTCTTTTTGATATTCTTTTGGATGCCCTCCTCACGCTCGTAGAGCTTGATTAACGCCTTTTCGCTAACTCCGGTATAAGCGGCGTAGCTTTTCAAAAAACCTTTTACGTAAACATCGGCCGGAAGTTTTTCATACTGTCCGTTTTCCAGATATTCCAAATACTTTGCCTGAATCTTGGTATTCTTTGAAATTTCACTCAAACTCAGCCGCCTCTCACTTCTGATTTTTTTCATTCGCTCTCCTAAAGTCAGAGAGTCAATCTTTTTTCTAGTAAAGTCACGACGAGCCATAAAAAAACTTAAAAACGCAAAAATTAAACCTTAAATTTTCTACATTTGCCACCTATTCTGTTCTTCCTCGTTCTCTAAAGAAATGGGATTGTCATGTCCTTCCTTTTTCGCTAAAACTTCCCGCGGCTTGGCTCCTTCTCCCGATCCCACTACTCCCCGCTCTTCCAGCACATCAATGAGGCGCGCCGCCCGGGCGTAACCGATGCGCAGCCGCCGCTGGAGAAGAGAGGAGGAGGCCTTCCCAGCTTCAATTACAACGCGTTTGGCTTCTTCATAGAGGTTGTCTTCATAAAGATCACTTGCCGCAACAGTACTAAAGTCAACTTTCCCGTTTTCCAGAAGGCCTGAATTTTCTTCGCCTGCCTGCCGGCCAGGCAAGCTTTCCAGTTCTTCTTCCTTTATCTCCCACTTTTGACTTTTAATAAAATTCACCACTTTTTTCACTTCCGCTTCAGACACAAAAACGCCTTGAATGCGGCGCAGTTTGGCGGACTGCGAAGAAAGATAGAGCATGTCGCCATTGCCCAGCAATTTATCGGCGCCGCCAACATCCAGGATTGTTCGCGAGTCAACTTGAGTGGCTACTTTAAAAGCAATTCGGGTGGTAATATTGGCTTTAATAAGCCCGGTCAATACTTCCACGCTGGGGCGCTGGGTGGAAACCACCAAATGAATCCCTACCGCCCGCGCCATCTGGGCCAGACGAATAATGGCTCCTTCCACTTCTTTGCCGTGTGAGGCCATCAAATCCGCTAACTCATCAATAACAATGATAATATAAGGCAGTTTTTCCAATTTTTCTTCGCGGACTTCCTTTGTTTCAGAATCAGTGTAAATTATTTTTTGGCCGGATTGGATTTTTTGATTGTAGGAAAGAATATCTTTCGAGCCCGTGTCCTGAAGCAGATGATAGCGATGCTCCATTTCTCCAATCGCCCATTTGAAGGCACCCAGCACTTTTTTGCTTTCCACGATAACATCGGAAAGAAGATGAGGAATGTCGTTATACAAAGAAAGCTCCACCCGCTTAGGATCAACCATAATCAGCCGAAGATCATCAGGAGAATTTTGATAAAGAAAAGAAAGGAGAATGGAGTTGATGCACAAACTCTTTCCGGAGCCGGTGGATCCGGCAATAAGAAGATGCGGCATTCTGTGCAGGTCGGAAAAAATATGGCTGCCACTCACATCTTTCCCCAGAGCAATTGTCAAGTTGGATTTTCGGGACTTAAAAGCATCGCTTTGAAGAAAATCCTTAAGCCGGACCAAAGCCGGCTGTTTATTGGGAACTTCAATTCCAACAAGTGACTTTCCGGGAATGGGCGCTTCGATGCGGATAGGATGGGCTGCTAGCGCTAGAGACAGATTATTGCTAAGTGCGGTGATTTTGCTCAATTTTATTCCCACCGCCGGACGAAAACTGTACTGGGTGACTGTCGGTCCCACTTGAATGTCGCCCAGTTCCACCTCAATGCCAAAGTGTTTAAGCGTATCCTCGATAATCTGAGCGCGTCTTTTAACATCTCCGCCGTAGGCCTTGCCTGACTCCGGCTCCAGCAAATCCAGGGGTGGAAACTGCCAGGATCGTTTGTGAGAAGTCGGCTCTTCCATTTTTTTATCGCGGGAAAGCCAGGGAATTGATTTAATTGAAAACTGGGGTTCAACTTTTTCTTCTTCTTTAATTCCTTCACTCTTGGCTTCTTTTTTCTCTTCTTCCGGACTATCCACAAATTCTATTCCGGAATCGGCCGCTGGTTGTGAGCTGATGACTTCTTCTTCCTTAATTGTCTTTTCTCTTTTCCAGAAAGCTGACATTCCCCGGAAAAAACCGGCAATTGAGACATTAAAAGCGATAATAATTCCAATTAGAAAAAGGGCTGCTAAGACAACTGTTCCTGCCGTTACTTCAGAAACTTTAAGCAAAAGATAGGCCAGGCCGAAACCGACATATCCTCCGCCTTCTCCGTTTTGAGCAAATTTTGCCAATTTTTCCGGATCAAGAAAAAGGTGGAAAAAACCCAGCAAGGCCAGGAAGGCCACTGCCAATCCCACTAGCTTAGTGACATAAAAGAGTGTTTCTTTGCGAAAAAGGAGAATTATTCCCGCAACAATTAAAACTAAAGGAGAAAGCCATTTGCCCCAGCCGAAAAGAAGACTGACCATCTTATCAAGGTATTTCCCCAAGGCACCGGCGCTTTCAAAAAAACCCAGGACGAAAATTATCGCCAGGGCAAACAAAAAAATCGCCACTGCACTGCGCTTGGCATCGCCATGGACATTGCCTTTTTTAGCGTCATCGGACTCCTCTTTGTCCCGTTCTTTCCTTTCTTTATTCTTTTTTCTTGCCATATCGTCTTCATTCTAGCATATAATTTTTAATTTATCCAACTAAAAAGTAAAAAGGGCGACATTTTTTGCCGCCCGGAAATTAACTTAATCGGTCTTTATTTTTCCCTTTTCTTTTCTTTGCTCTTTTAATTTTTCCACTTTTTTAAGAGCTTCTTTCTCCTTTTCGGTAGTTTTTTCCCTTTTTATTACTCTGATTTCTCGAACGCTTCCTTTTTCATCCTTCCCGAATAACCTGAATCTAAGTCGAAGATATTTTTTACTTCCTTTCAGAAGCATAACGAGATTTTCGTCAATTACCAGCACTCTGTGAATTTTCGTAAAGCCATAAGATACTCCCAGAACAGTGGTTATTACCAGACCAGTTTCAGTTATCACATCAGTGATGGTTTTGTTAGTATTGCTGTCTAAGGGCTCAACGTAGTATTCCTTATAAATTTTTCCTGCCATTTCAAACCTCGCCTCCTCTATTTTTTAATAGTTTTTACAAAGAACGAAACATTATCTTGTTTTAGCACCTCGTAGCCGTTATGTCAACTGCATGGCGGAAGAATTCCAAATATTGCTAATGTCATTCCATTGCAAAGCCGTCAAATTCTTTCGTGTCCGGCTGGTATTCAAAATCAACTTTTTCCACCCGGGCGAGCGGCGGCCCTTTCCGGCACCACTCCAAGAATTTCTCAAGTTTAACCTTGCCGCCCTCGGCTTCAATATAGACCGTGCCGTCCGGCTCATTGCGGGCAAAACCGCTGATTCCCAGTTCTTCCGCTTTTTCTCTGGCTGAATGGCGAAAAAATACCCCCTGCACCCGCCCGTAGATTTTAATCCTCAAATGCCACATAACAGTCCGGTATAATTCTTAGCTCCTTTATCTTTGTAACACTATACAGCCGTAAACAAAAACCGGTTCAGGAAAGAGCTGGATAAATTATTTTTGACTTTTAATCTTCTTCTGAAACGCGCGGTAGAGAAAGTAAGAACCAGCTGTTCCCAAAAGCAGGACGCCGGCGAAAAGAAATATACTCTCGCTAATTAGTATATAACTTGAATAAATAACAAAAATAGCAAACGGCAGTTCAGCCAAAATCGTAGCCAGCAAGTATTTTTCGAAATCATAGCGGATGATGCCCAAAGTGTAGCTGGCTACTTCAGAAGGAACTGCCAGACGAAAGAAGAAAACCAGCCAAAACTGGGATCGCGGAGATATCCGCTCTTTATAGTATTCTATTTTTTCAAAGGAAACGAAGCGCTCGATTAGTTTCTCCCGCGAGTAAGAGCCGACCAGATAGGCAACGATGCCCCCGATGATCCAGCCGGTAAAAAGAAGCAGGAATGTCAGAAAGTTTCCCCACGCCAGAACGGCTGAAGGAACAAGCGGAACACTGCTGAAGGGCGAGAGCAAGACGGAGAAAGCGGAAATCCCGATAAATAAAATTCCTCCGAAGAACTTGTTTTCTTTAAGATAGTCGCCAAGATATCCTATTGAACTTAAAACGACATTATAAAGATATGAGGAACAAAATATAATCAGAGCCAGGGCGGCCAAAACGGACAGGATTAAAAAAATTTTCTTGCTGTTCATATTTGCATTATAACACTAAAAATACTTGTCCGCCCTCTACTCAAAGAGGATAAATTAGGCGGAAAACCCAGCCCCGGAGAAGCTGGAAAACATCACATTAATTTACCCACGCACCAGAAAGCCCCGGACGTCAGTCCAGGGATGAATGACAAAAGCCCGAAAGGCTTTCGGTACGGGGTTCCGCTCCACGGAACTCCGAACAGAAAGAAACCACGGGCGTAAGCCCGTGGAGCTTCACTTGACGAATTAATGACAAAGTACTATGCTACGCTCATAAACTTGAGCAGTTTCTTAATTAAAAGAACTCAAAGAGGAGGTAAAAAATGGGATCCGGTCCGGAAAGACATCACAAAATTGATCTCATAGAAGATCTGGAAAAAGTTTACAAAGAGAAAGGAAGAATTCCGAGAGCTACCGACCTTATGGAAGCTCATCAAAAAGGAAAGTGTGTTTCTTACACCGTGTATTGCCGCAGGTTCGGAAACTTTAAAAATGCCATTAGACAATTGGAGAAAAAACTGGGAAGAAACCCTTCCGATCAAGCAAAACTGTTTTAAACGCACTCAAAAAGTAAGATCCCGTCTTAACACAAGGCGGGATTTCTTTTTTTTGTGAACTTTACCTTAAACCAAAAACTTTCTCAAAATCCAGCCACTGGGAAAGCTCCCTTTCATTTTGAACGTAACCCCGAAAATCTGTTTTTCCGCCTTTGTGAATTCCCAGATGCAGGTGTTTTCTCTCCCCGCTGGTTTCCCGGCTGAAGGGCTCACCCAGAATTGCAATTAGTTCTCCTTTTTTAACTGGCGCATTAATTTGAGCCGGTGATTTTTGGAGGGAAAGATGACCATAAAGCACTGTTACTGCTTCATTATTTATCGCGCAGGATTCGATTATCACGCCCCCATAACCATTTACTTGCCCTTTAAAAATCACTTTCCCGTCGCAAATGGCAAAAACCGGGACATCCTGATTTTCTTCTCCGGCAAATATTTCAAAATCCGTCCCGGTGTGAAATCCGGTAAACTTTTCCGGCTGAACCGGAGAATTTTGCGGCGTGACATAAATCCCAAACGGTTTTTTTGTAATTCTTTCCCTAGCTTTTACTAATGGAATATCCAGTGAAGGAATTTCTTGGCTGGGAGTACTAATTCCGCCCGCGGCCGGACTCGGTCCGGAGGATGGCTCGTTTTTTGAAATTTTTTTATTGGCGGAAAAGAAGGAAAAGGCAACCGTCGCCGCCAGCAGGAATATGATGCCGATTGCTAAGTACTTTTTCATTTTCTTGCGAACTTTATGAAATTTTAGGCATTTCTATCCTATGCTAAAAACCAACTGCGGTCAAAAGAAAAACGGGCAAGGAGTGTAATCCTGCCCGTCAAGGTGAGTGCTAGTTTCTCCCGATGACTAACCTGTATTGTCGTTTGCGGGAGATGTCCTCTTTTTTAAGAAATTTGCTAATTTCTTCATCTTTGATACTGCTGGTCTCGGATATAACGAATCCGTTTCGCTTGAGCCCTTTCCGATAACCGGCAGTTCTTTTGGCTTCAATTAGGGAAAAATAGGCTTTCCCTTCTCGGCTAAATATGAACCCGACGTAATTTAATGCAACTGATTGTTCCATCTACTCCTCCTTTTTTCGTTAACAAAAGAGCAAATCAAATAATTATACAAAAATCGCGTTTATTGTCAAGATCATAAGCCCCTACTTGATTTTTTTGCGGAATTTATTTACTGCGTCTTCTTGAACGTAGCCAGAATCTCATCGCAAACGTCGCACTGGTTGGTAAAAATTATTCGGCATCCTTCATTGCCCTTGGTGATGTAATAAGTGAATATCTTTACGCTTGAATCCCCTGGGGTCTGGTCTTCCGAGAATTTTATTGCCTCCATTCCGTTAACTGTCAGTTTTTCATTACTTTTTCCTTCCTGAAGCATAAACTTAACTTCTCCAATGCTATCAAGGTTTCCTTCATAAAGGCAAGTGACGTCAAAGCCATATACTCCCGGCTTCATTTGGTTTTGCGCATATTCCAGTTTCTTGCTTGAGTAATTGTTGAGCGTCACATTGGCCGGCGGTGGAGGACAGCAGCCGTCCTTGAGGAAGTACCAGTTTTTGGGATATTTTATTTCATAGTTATAACTTTCATTTTTGTAGGTTTGCCAATCCGTATAAAGATCGGCTTGACCTTCTTCAACAGCTTGATTATCAGACACTTGATCGGCAGCCGGCTGACCAGAAATTTTTGCTCCGTTTTGATTTTGCGTTTGGGTATTTTTCGCGTTTTTGCAACCGGCTAAAATAAATACAAAACCGACCAGCAAAATAAACATCGGTAAAAATTTAAATTTTTTCATTTAAGTTTTATTATTATAATTACGCTTTTATTCTACCACAAAAATCATACAACATTCCAACATTCTGCAGAAAATGAGAATGTTTTTAGTATTGCTTGATGACTGCTATAAATTGCGTACGCAATCCATAGCAACTGTTAGGTTTGATGGCCGAAGCGAGAACGGTTCTCGAGTGATCTCTTTATAGCATTAAAAACAGGAGTTAGTCAGCGACTAGCTCCTGTCGAATTCATTTGGTGTTAATATTTCACCAAACAACCGCCCATAATTCTCCGTCCGTAGAGAAAATGAATTGGTTATATTCTGGCTCTGTTTTTAAGAGGACTCTTTCTAACCAAGGAGTTTTACATGTTTGTGAAACTTGCTTGATTAAGCTATGCGCTTTTTTATGGTTCGTGCGAAGCGCATGTAGTCTCAAATCGAAACCCAAAGATCCGTCTTTCATGCGATAGGCTCCACTAGTGCCGAAAAAACCAACATTTGGAATGCCATCGCTCAAGCGCTGTAAAAAAATCCTGACAGCCTCAATATGCTGTGCTGGTACTTTCCCTATAAAATTATAGGGCTTTTCATAGTGAAAGAAACGAGTTTTTCTTTTTTTCATCCGTACTCTTTCTATCTTTTTTTTCGGCATTCTTACCTCCTTTTTTAACATTCTCCGACCAGTTCTTTTAGAACTTGCGTATAAACTTCCAGCCATTTTTCATTAAAATTACCCCCTGTTTCCTTATAATATTCTTCGGCTTCTCGGTCTGCAATATGTGCGGCTCTTTCAACTATATTATGTGTGTGATGTTTCACTAATTCCCTCCTTCTTTTTTTAATGTTCTGAATAAAATAACATAGCATGAAGCTATGCTATTGTCAATATCTTGCTTAGAGAGATTATCGAGGTTCAACCTCGATAGGAAATACTCTGAAGGGCTTATTCCCCTCTTTTGTATTTGAAAGAAATATTCGGATAAACTTTAATTAATTTATCAAGAGAATCAGCATCTCCCAATATTCTCAGAACTTCCCCAAATATGTGCTGGTCGCTCATTTGACTGTGATGGTATTCCACATCTTCAGGCTTGGCATCGTTACGCAGTGTTATATACAATACGATCTTTGGATCGAGGACATCTTTTGAATCATTTAATTTAATCTCTGCGTATCTTGCTATTCCTAATGCCTGTTGTATAGAACTGCTTACTTGCAGATTCTCTCTGTCGAGGGTGCGTGTTTTATTCATCCCATCAAGGACACTCTGATAATCTTTTTTATTGATAATCCCGCCTAATTCCAAATAGCGTTGATAACTATTTTCGAGGATATCTGCATTTCTTTCTCTTCCTTCGATATCTTGTGTAGCCACGACTTTATTTTCAATAGATTCTCTGCTCATACTTATTTTTTTATAAATAAAAAATAACTTATATATATATTATCACAACCGTTTAGTGATTATTACTCATCTGCTCCGAACGCTGAACGCCTGTCCGCCTTTGGCGGAAAATCTTTACCCCTTAGTGCCCCGCCACAGCGGGACTACTACTGGGGTTTCCACCGCCGCCGAATTCCTGCCTGCCGGCAGGCAGGTTTTACCCCAAAACAACTTTCAACAGTTCCGGAAATTCTTCTGTTCCCATATCACCCAATGTATAATGCCCCTTACTCTTAAGCTCAATTATTTTGCCATCTAAAACCTTATGGTAAATTTGAAGGCTTTTTTTGCCATCCTCTTCCTCGTCATCAGCGGTAAACATGATAATCTCTCCAATCCTATCTTTAATTTTCTCGTCTATTGGATAGACATAGAAAGCTTCCCTAAATTTATCGCCCGCGTCAGGAATTTTCCAGGGAGCTACCAGTATTAATTTTCTTATTTTCTGTCTTGTTTCACCCAGCCAGCGCACCAAAAAAGCACATCCGCAACTATGTCCAATTAAAATCGTATTTTCCGTAACTTCATATTTTTCAAATTCTTTTTTGAATTTTTCATAATCCGGCGCCCAGGGTTCAGGCAAAAGCGGAGTTTCTGTCTTTATTCCTTTGGCAATTAATTTTTCCTTAATCCACGGAATCCAATGTTTGTCATATGTCCGCGTCTGCGGATCCATTGCTTTCTCTTTGTCCGAGGGACACCCATGAATTATTATGCAATTTATTTGTGACTGATCCATATAATAAAGTTGAGGTAAGCTTGTCCCGTGATCCGCCGCGGATTTTACGGGGTAATTAATTACGTAATTCTGAATATTACACTATCCTTAAATTCTCAAGTATTTAAGGATGGTGTTATTCTGTCTGGAATGTTTTTAAGAATCGGACGAACATTTTACCATAAGGCGACAGGGCGTGCTCCACAAAATTGCCGCGATATTTTTTGTTAATAAGCCCCGCCTGATAAAGTCTTCTGGTATGCTCGCTGATTGTTTTCTCATTGGCTTTCAGTTTTTTAACTATATTATCAAGTGTAATGTCTTTTTGTTCATCTATTAGTAGCAATATATCAATGCGGTGATGGTTGGCCATTCCTTTCAAGTGCCGCTCCATTTGTTTTGCCGTTTTGATTTTCCTCATATTAACATTATACACAACCATCCTTAAATTCTCAAGTATTTAAGGATAGTTTAGTAGTTAGGTGTTTCTTGAAAACTCCTATTCAACCCAATCCCAATGCCCAAAGGCAAAATCAAAACTCCGGCAAGGATGATTATAGATTTTTTGGAGATGAACATGAACGAAATTTATTTATTATATTTGTGCCAGCGACTTGTCCCGAGTTTATTGAGGGA
Source organism: Candidatus Moraniibacteriota bacterium (assembly GCA_026396275.1). Taxonomy (NCBI): domain Bacteria; phylum Candidatus Moraniibacteriota; species Candidatus Moraniibacteriota bacterium. The sequence continues at coordinate 57,122 of JAPLXC010000007.1, forward strand.
AGCTGGCGCGCCGCTTTCATATTTCTAATTTATCACGCCTCTGCAATTTTTACTGCCGCATTTGCATTTAAAAGAAACCAAACTACCTTTTCCGTAATCAGAAGTTATTTCCTCACCTTTCTTAATGTCTCTAACGGCGACATCGCAATAGTTTTTTACTCGCGTGTTTGGTTCGCAAGAATGATTAACAAATTTTTCAGGCGATTGCATTAATAAATATTTATTCCTTCCGGCTTTATAAATATAATGTCTTTGGCCATTTCTTAACTTTTCAATTTCTGATTTTCCCAAAAATTTTGGGGTCCACTTTAAAACAATTTCGCCTTTCTTGAAATTTCTTGCGGCAAATACACCTTTCTTTTCGATTTTCGACTTTTTTACTATTATGTTTTTCATTCAAAATTTTTGAGATAAGCTTACCCCGCCTGCCCCGTAGGGAAACTTTGTTTCTCCTTTGGGGTAGTGAGTCCCTGACTCTACTACTGGGATTATACCACCAAAATAAAAACCGGCCTCATTGCGAGAGCCGGTATAGAAACCGCGAGATTAAAATAGTTTTTCCTGAATATATTTGATTTTAATGGCTTTTTTCTTTCTCTTTTTCGGCGCGTGACTTTTTTGAATTCGCAGATTGTCTGCTTGTTCAATGGTAGTGCCTTTTCCGTACTTTCTCGCGGCCATCCTTTTGGCATAAGCGATTGCCATATTTTTCGCCGCCGCTGGAAAATAAGCTTCAAAGATTTTGTTGATAAAGAACTGGTCGGTTATAAGGATTCCGAGCTTATTGTGCGCTTCAAATCTTCCCGAAGCTTTATAATACTCTGTCTTCACATCCTTTCTCCTTTCCTTCTGATTAATTTCTTGAGCGCCACTCGTTTTCTATGGCCTCTATCTTCGCTTTCTCCTCGCCTAAAATTTGCTTCAGCTTGGTAGGATCATTGGAATAAGTCGGACGTCCGGGAGTGTTCTCCAGAGTAAACACATTGTCATTATTGGCCGGGAAGGAATCAGCTGCTCCGCCGCCAATAAGAGTGGGGATGCGATTAACAATTCTTAAACCGCATTCTGTAGCAACTTTTTCCATAAGATGAGACTTTTCCTTAGGAATGCTTATCATAATCCAGATAATCTCCTCCCACTTAAACGCTTTTAATAAAAACTCGTCGTTGCTGGGCGTACCGGGGATAAAGTAAGTGTATTCAAGCTTTACTGAGCAGAGCATTACTCCCGGGTGCGGCGGCTTAACCATTCCAACATAATGAATATACTTTGAATCCCTGACAAATTTTTTGAGGGATTCATAACTTTTCCCATGATCCATCCTGCCATATCTTTCTCTGCTATTTTCCATTATCTCCTCCTTTACAATCCCTCAATGTTTATGGTTTATTGTTAATAAAAAGAACTGGTGCTTAATCTTAGCGCAGTTTACCATTTTGTCAAATAAAAACCAGCCGCTTGGGGCTGATGGGAAGGTAAGCCTGCCCCGAAGTGAGCCCTGCTCTACTTCTGGGGTTTACCCCGTACCGCCTTACTGGTGCGTGGGTAATTTTTATCCGCCTTTGGCGGAAATTACGTAATTTTCCAGCCGCCGAATTTCGTGCCAGCAAAGCTGCCGCGCCGCCCAAGATTAATGCAATTTCTCCTAATTTTCTTGTTGGCCAAGTCATAGATTATTTTGCCTTACAATTTCATCGATTCTAGCCTTACTTTTTTTTCTTGTTTCATTTATTTCTTCTTCAAGCTTTTTCATTTCAATAGATATTTCATTAGTTAAATTATGAGGATATTTAGCCGCTGCTATCAAATGAACGATTTTAGTAAAAATCGGCTTTTCTTTCATTAATATCCTAGTTTTTACAACAATCTTTTTATTTTCACTTTCAAGATCTTCCAAGAAAACTTTTAGCTCTGCTACTTTTTTTATTAAAATCTCAATGTTTATTTTATAAGTTTCAAAATCAATATGTTTTTGAATAAATGCTTTTTTTATTTCGCTATAAAATCTATTCGTAGAATTAATCGATCCATTCATTTTATCTACGCTTGTTTCAAAAGAAAAAACTTCGTTGACTAAATCTAAATTCATTAGATCTACGGATATTTCTTCGTCTAAAGCAAATTCATGTAGAACATTAAAATAAACAAATGGCCTGTTATATTCTATTGCGTCTTGGGCAATATTAATGAAATCATCAATTATAAAGATGTTGTCGGAGATGACATTCAAATATCGATTGCAAATTCTTTCAATCTTTACAAGGGCATTGTAATGCTTAACTTGTCTATCATAAATTCTGGTGAGTGCATCTGCAAGTCTTATAAACAAGAAAGCGAAAAACGCCCCCATGAAAGCACTTATTGCGCTGTTGATATATCTGATGTCATTAGAAATGAAGATTTTATTAAAAATAAAAAATCCAAAAACAAATATAAATGAACAAATTAAAGTTAAAAGCAAAAGTGGATATGTTTTTTTAATACATTCTCTTAATTTTTTTGTTGGCCAGTTATTCATTTTATATCAACCTACTAATCTGCGAGGATATTCTTTTAATGATCTCTTCGTCCAGTATTTTAACAGATATACGAAAAAAACTTTCTTGTGAATTTATTATAAATGCTTTGTGAGTCCAGAGCATTTTAACTTGGGAGTCATCAAAATAAACAACCCCTTTAAGTGCATCTAGTATACATTTTGCGCGATTATCTAAATCACATTTTTTATATTCAGTACCTGAATTTATACCATGCACTATTGAGACAAGGACATTTTTATCTGTTGGAAAAATATTTACATTTTTTAATTCTTTTTTAAGATCTTCTTTTAATTCATTCTCGAATTTATGGGTACTAGCTTTTTCAATCACAATATTCTTTTCTATTTCACCGTCATACTTATAAGCTATGCTTTTAGATGGTACCAAAGTGTTACCTTGAAGATATACTATTTCTGGATTGATAATTTCTTTAAGCTTTCTCATATCATTTTTTCTTTTTCGCCAAAAATTCAACTCTCACGGATTTTGGAATAAATTTTTTTGCTCTAAAACTTACCTCCTCGCCCTTTCTAGTATAAAAAATAACTTTTACAGGTTTAGAAACTATCTTAGTCGCTTTAAACGAAATATGTTGTCTTGCTTGTTTTGGCATAAATTTTATCTTAATCAAAAATAAATACTATTAATCTCCTTCATAATTTTATCCGTCTCAACCAGCACGCACTCGGCTTAAATTTTTTCTAGATTTCTCCTAAAGTTGTTTTTTTATTTCTTGTTCATAGAAAATTATATCTTCTTCATTTTCAAGAGCCTTTTTCAATTTCTTGAGATTCCTCGCTAAATTCTCCTACATCCTCACCAAATTCAACTTTTTGGCCATCCTCAATAAAACCATCATTTTTATCTTTCTCTTCTTGTTTTTCAGAATTCTCATCTTCAAGATCATTTTCTTGATCAATTCTCATATATTTCACAAAGATATTATTAGCTTAGATTGATAAAACTAACAGTACGACACCTGCAATTAGAAAAATAATTGAAAATTTAAACCACAGAGCAAGTTCTGAAGATATTTTTTCATTATTAGTGATATCTGTTTCTAATTTTTTATTGAATTTCATTACTAATTTTTCATGAGGCCACTCGAAGCTTTTTTCTATTAGTTCTTTTAATTTTGGTCCTTGACTATATTTTTTTGACCAAATTGAACAAACAGCAAACAACAAAGAGACAGCAACTAGAAAAAAAGATTTTTTTTGAAAGCCACTAAGACATGAACTCTTACTGATTAGAAATCCCAATAAAGCAACATCTGCCACAATAATCCAATTAAGCTTATTATTAAGATAATCTATGGCTTTTTGTTGGCTATTGGAAAATTCTACAATTTTTTCATGAACAAAAAGTGTCTTGTGTAGATCGTCTTTGCTATTATTCTCTTTTTCTTCATTGTTATCCACCATATTCGTTATTCTTTAAATTTAATCTATTGGCAGTCAGCGCTTATATTTCAAAATTTTAATAACTTTTTGAATCGTCTTTTCCAGATTTTTTTGAATTTCATGCTCCCGCCGCTGAATTTTCCGCCTGATATACTAATTACAGGCAGGCTGTAAATTTTGCGATAGCAATAAATACAGCCTGGTTGGGATTTATTGAGAGTGGAATACTGTACAAACCCCGGCGAGGATGATTGAAAGTTTTTTAAAATAAACGCGGGCGAAATTTGGGTTTTTTGGATTATGTAACATATGTAATTTTTCCATCAAAGTTGTATTTTTAATTTCTCTCTCTCATAATTTTTAATAGTCAATGTAAAACTTAGTTATTCCGAACCCCTTGTCGTCATCAAACATACCAAACTCCCATGGATGTGATGGGTATACCTGTATATTGTTATCTTTTCGTTCAATAAATTTAAAATCACGGGGTGACTGCATGAGAAAATCTTTCTCTTCGCCGCCTGATGTAAATTGCCTTTCATAAATCGAAAGGGCATTGCACAACATTGCAAAAAGAAATGAACAGAAAATATTACCTCTCGTAATAACTCCCCTCTCTTTAAAATCATTAAAATATTTCCTGTCTGACTTATTATCAATTTTGAAATACTTTGCTGCCTCTATGCACAATGTAACTCGGAAATCCGGCTCAAGCCCATCATCTACCTGATTTTTGTATATAAGATCGGCTTTCCTGATTATTAACTTCAAAAGTCGCATATTTGTCTCCACTCTTTCTACAAACAATCCTTCAAGAAAACTAATTATTTGACTCTTTCTGTTTGCACCGGTCCAAACCAATTTATTATTATCCTGTCTATTGAATGAGCCTGTGAATAAATTATTACGAAAAATTTCATCAACGAATTTATCAAGCTTTACCTTTTCAGGTTGAAAAAAGTCGAAATAATCAATGCACTTTAAATACGACTCTAAATTTTTATAGTAGTTCTCATTGGCTATAGGAACAATAACCACAAACTTTTTCTTAAAGCTGTAGGAGTGCAAAAATTGTTTCAATGTTTCCAGAAAAAACACACCCGCATCTCCTGACCTATCTATATCTTCAACAATAATAAACAGATTGCTATCAGCTTTTTCTACCTGCTCTTTTAAAATTTTCTGTATCTCATCAACTCTTCTTGCTGGAGACGTTTCGAAAAAATGATTTATGCCTTCAAGAACTGCAAATCCTGGTATTCTAGAAATAGTTTTAATTAATGTTTTTTTATCCTCATTTTGTGTTCCCTGAATTTTTTTCTCTGTTTCTGCAAAATCTTTCGGACTTATTTCCTTTGAAAAATCTAAAATAAACCCCTCCCACAAATCTTTCCTGTCTGGATATTTCCAAGCATCAAACTCTATCCACTTTTCACCGCTTCCTCGCTCGTTCATAACTCGATTTATCATAGTGCTTTTCCCGCTTCCAAAGGGCCCAACCAAAGCAATGATTGAGGAAGTGGGAAGGGAATCTATTTTCTTAGCAAAACTGGCAACAATGTCAGAAAAACCTAGTAGATCATTGACCTTGCTATGTTCTTTTAATAATTCGTGATTTTTTACGAAACCTTGATTAGCCATATGATTCTATTAAACTCCCATCTCTCCGCTCATTAACTTTGGCAAAAGCAAATTGCAGAGAAATCATATCTTATATTAATATCCACAGGGCATATTTGCAAGTATGGTATAATTAATTTAGGAAGAGGGCGAATATCTATCTTTTGGATAAAATATTCGCCCCTCTTTTACTTAATCCCGCATGGGGGATTCTTCTTATTTCGGATGTCTTTTTCAATCTTCAATCGATCTTCTAGAGAATACTTATCGGTTGGCATCCATTTAACTGCGACAGAATAACCACCGTGTTTATCCCAACATGGTTTTCTTTCATGTGTCAGCAACCTCGTTCCCGTTTCACCGGATTGTCCAACATCAATAACTGAGTATATCACATTGAGGATTACGTAAATTGCAGCTCTATCAATCTTAATCTTACCAATTTTATAAGGTCCATCGAAATTATAACCTGCGATTGTAACCATTGGACTTAATTTTCTAGCCAACTTTTCGGCTGGATTAATAATTATTTAAACCTTAGGGAAATACCGACCTATTTCCCATAGGCACCTGTGGATAACTTGACCTTGTTTAGGTTTTCTTTAGGTATTATAATATAAGTAGTAAAAAAGTCAATATGATCTCAAAAAGATTATCAAAAAAACAAAAGGAAGTTCTTGATTTTATTACCGCTTTTCAACAAAAGCGCGAGTATTCCCCTTCCCTAGAAGAAATCGCTAAACATTTCAATATTGCAATTCCCACTGCTCACCAACATGTGCAGGTATTAAAAAGAAAAGGATTTATAAGCGCAAGAAAGGGGGAAAAACGATCTATCTCAGTAAAAGAAAAAGCTTCAATGGTACAAGTCCCGCTGCTTGGTGTTATTACTGCTGGCCAGCCGATTGAAGCGATAGAAAATAAAGAGACAATTGCTGTACCACAAAATAAACTCTCCCATTCCGGAGAATTTTATGCTTTACGAGTTTTGGGCAATAGCATGATTGATGAAAATATAAAAGACGGCGATATTGTTTTAGTAAAAAAACAAGAAGTTGCAGAAAATGGACAAAAAGTCGTTGCTTTAATTGATAACTATGAAGCAACACTGAAAAAATTTTATAAGGAAAGAGGACACATTCGGTTGCAACCAGCTAATAAGAACATTGAACCAATAATTATAAAAAGGGATAGAGAACTAACTATTCAGGGCATTGTAATAGATGTAATTAAAAATGAAGAGGAATTGCAAGCGGAAGAAATTTTAACTGCAGGAAAGGTTAAAAGACACTTAAAACTTCCTCTTAATAAAATTATTTTAGGAGACGCTGTTAGAGAATTAAGAAAATTACCGGATGAAAGTTGCGATATTATTATTATCGACCCGCCTTATAATATCGGAAAGGATTTCGGAAATAATATTGATAAAAGAGAATTAAGCGAATATATTGAATGGAGCAAAAAATGGATTAATGAATCTATAAGAGTAATGAAATCAACTGGTACAATGTTTATTTACGGATTTAGTGAAATTTTAGCGTACTTGTCAGTTGAAATTCCTATAAATAAGCGATGGCTCATTTGGCACTATACTAACAAAAATGTTGCATCTTTAAATTTTTGGCAAAGAAGCCACGAAGCAATTATTTGCGCCTGGAAAGAAAAACCAATTTTCAACCGGGACGAAGTGAGAGAGCCATATACTGAAGGATTTCTAAACGGCGCCGCTGGAAAAGTACGTAAAGGAACTATGGGAAGATTCAGCCGAGGTGGACAAGAAACTGTTTATAATGCACACGAAGGTGGCGCGTTACCAAGAGACGTTATAAAAATACCCGCTCTAGCAGGAGGAGCGGGAATGGTTGAAAGGTGGTTTTTATGCAAAACATGCAATGACGTTTTTGAGCCACGTGAATTAAAAAAACACCAAAATCATGAGATTATAAAACATCCGACACAAAAACCCTTGGAACTTTCAAAAAAACTTATAAAATCAGCCTCCTCAAGCAAAGAAGGCGTTATTTTGGTACCATTCGTCGGCAGCGGTTCAGAATGCGTCGCAGCCAAAGAACTTGGTAAAAATTATCTTGGTTTTGAATTAAACCCAGATTATGTAAAGTTGGCCGAAGAGTGGTTAAAATCTACAAAGACTGCTCCTAAGTTATTTTAATTTTGAATCAATTTCTTCTTTCTTTTGTTCAAAAATGTAGGGCTCAAAAATAACAAAGCCATTCGAGAATACACGAAGCATTTTTGTGTCTAGATAGTTTTTCTTAAAAGTAAGATATGATTTTAAAAATCCCGTCCCTCTTTTCTTTTTAGGATGCAAAATGGTTTTAAGATCAGGTACTTCATAGCGGATTGGAATTGTTATGCCCGGAATCGGCTCTTTCGGCTTATGACTACGCCCCATTACACCACTATTTGATTTCTTCTTTACATCATAATTAATAACTAATTCCCTATATTGTACCTGAATGTCAGCCCCTTTATGATCAAGTTCCTCTGACATATTGACCGTATTTTTTCCAAATACTGACTCGGCAACATATCCTGCATGCATTTGAGTAATAAGCCCTGCCCATGTCCTATATATACGCGCCTCGATTCCTTTCTTAAAACAACTAGGACACATCCCAATTTTCTTTCGAAACTCGCTGAGTTTTTTTCTATTTTCCCTTCTATAAATATCATAGAAGGCGTTAAAATCAACAAAGTTCTTTTCATCCCAGTAAATTCGATATAACAGCTTAATAGCTTGAATATTCTTTGGCAGATTCATTTCCACTATTTTAATAGAACTATACTTTTCTCTGTAAGCACTTAGGTTAACTGTTTTCAAAAAATCACTAAATTTTTGTAGATACATATATTTAACAAATAATTTACTTTTTCCAATCTTTTAAATATTTCTTACAAATTTTTGATTTCCTCTACGATTTCCGGGAAGTGTTCTTGGTTGAAATGCTGGCGGTCTTCAAAAATATGCGCTTTAACACTTGGTAAATCTTTCTTATATCTTTCAACTTCATTAAAAGGCACAATTGGATCATCCTTGCTTTGATACAAATGAATTATTGGGCATTGCTTTTCAACTCCTTCGAGCGATTTTTTAAAAACAAAATCACTAATCTCATGGGTTTCTGAATGTGGCGGAGCTACCAAAAAAAGAGCTTTTATTTTTTTAGGAAATTCGTTTTCAGATAAATATTTAACCAGAAAGATGCCTCCTTGCGAATGTCCGATTAAAATCGGTTCACTTTCCATAAATGGAAACATTCTTTTAAACCATATTTTCCATTCCTCATACCTGGCATTATTTGAATTGGGCATACGGGGCGCAAGCACTTGGAATTCTCCTCCCAATTCCGATTGCAGGTGAATTTTCCAATCTTTTTTGGGCAGAAATGATTCAATCGTTACTTCCTGATTTTTAAGATCATCCAAAAATTTTTTGTACGAATCAAACGAACTTCCGCCATGTATAATAATAACTTGTTGTTTCATACTGTAAATTTTTTACTTTCTCTAATCCCATCCTTCGCCATAAAGCTTCCACCGACGCCAAGGCTTTGGCGGACAAGTCGGAAGGACATGCCTAATTATTTACTTCTATAATCTCTAATCACCCCGTAAAATCCGCGGCGGATAACGGGGCAAGCCAACCCTCCCCCCAGTTAAATAATACTTCCGCAAATTAGCGGGACAGGCATTCAGGGTAAAATCTAAATTTGCCGGGTTTTCAGATTTTGATACTCTAAGTAAGTTAATGTTACGACAAAAATGTCCAAAATGGTTAAGACAATCAGCCAGGCAGAATGAGAAATTGAATAGCGATACATCTGGTAGAAAATAAATATTCCAAATACGGCGATTGCGAGCGGATAAGCCCACAATTTTTTTCTAAAAAGGGCGGCAATCAGAAATATTTTTATGAGCCCGTGGCTCAAGAGGAACAAACCTCCAAAAATTTGGCTGCTCACGGAAAAGCCGCGGGCCGCGTGAACCAGAAAATTGGCAAAGAGGTCTTTCGGATCCTCGCTTAATTCGTTTTGAGTAAGGAGTCTTACCAAATAGTTAAGGGTTTCAGGGCGAATGAAAAACAGCAGTATTCCGCCGATAATTTCCAAAATTCCATTCAGCCCTTTAAGAAGGATGCCGACCCGAAACGTGTCATGGATTACCTTGGCATACATTTTATCCATGAATAAAGTATAAATTCTTTACCGCAAAAACACCAGCCACTAACCACTTCCCAACATCGTACGCCAAGAAATAAAAACTAAGGGGCAGGCGGGGTAAACCCAGTTAAATAATACTTCCTTTTATTTTTCAAACAATTTTAAGTATCCAGAAAACACAAATAACCGGTTTCTTTTAAATCCGGTGATTTCTTTAAAAATCCCGATCTTTTCAAATTGTTTGACCAGCGTGCTTGCTGAAGGATGAGTTATTTGTAATCTTTTAGCTATCTGTTTAGTGTTTAAGATGGGCTGAGAATACAAATGTTTCAGCAGTTCTTGTCCTATTTTTGCTCTTTTACCAAGAGACATAATTTTTTGTTCGGATTGATGTCTAAGAGCAATAATTTTTTCAAACGTCAATTTGCCGTTTTTTGCCGTTTCCGCAACACCAACCAAAAAAAACTTGATCCAGTGTTCCAAGTCATTTGAAGTTCTCACAACGGTAAGCGCATCGTAATAAGCACCTTTGTTTCTTTCAAAGAAATCCGATAAATATAGCGTTGGTTTTGAGAGAATCCTCTGTGACACAAGATAGAGAGTAATAAGTAATCGGCCAATGCGACCATTGCCATCTAAAAATGGATGTATGGTTTCAAATTGATAATGACTAATAGCAATCTTAATCAGGTGAGGCATATCAATTTTCTTATTATGCCAAAACTTTTCTAAGTCGCTAAGCAAATACGGCATTTCATTGGGATGCGGCGGAATGAATACGGCGTCTTTCAATGTTGCGCCGCCAATCCAGTTTTGACTGGTGCGTATTTCTCCGGAATCTTTATGTTTGCCGCGAACACCAGTTAATAAAATCTTATGAGTATCTTTAAGAAGTCGCATTGAAAGCGGAAGTTTTTCTAATTCAGCAATTGCATAATCCATTGCCTTTGTATAATTTTGAACTTCTGCCCAATCATCTCTTCTTTCGGGATTGATTTCTTCTTTAGGTAAAAGCGCCTCATCCATTCCCGTTTTAGTCCCTTCAATTCTACTGGACGTTGTTGCCTCTTTGAAAACATGCATGCGGATAAAAAAATCCACATCAGGCACAAGTAAAGAATAAGCATTCAATTCTCCCAGGTATCGTGTCGCTTCTTCAAGCAATACGTCAATCTTAGGGTCCAACCATTTAAAAGCCACATTGATCAGAGACGGGGAAAAACTTTTATATTCATATTGCTGTTTATATACGCCTGACTTAAATGTTGTATTTTTCATAATAATTGACTTTACATAAGAATATTTATATTTAAAGTTTAGCACCTAACTTTACATATGTCAATTCATGTTAAAAGTTGGATTGTGGATAAAAGCGGGCAACCGCCTGCCTGCCCGCTTCGCAGTGAGGCGACCAGGCCTCGTAAAATTGACACCATAACGGGGTAAACAATCCATATCAGACGCTATATTATCCGGTAAAATCACGTGTTCAAAATACCAAACTATATCACCTAGTAATTGCGGGTAATTACGAATTTTATGACGCCTTCTTTACGAATCTATCAAAAATCATCCTCGCTTTTTTCATGAAAATATTTAAACCTCAATTCGCTGTAGCGCGGGTCGCTGACTATCTTATTAATTTTTTTTGATGTGTGTTTAATCTGAACATACAAGTCGCGCAATTCTTTTTCCATAGCCGCGATGAGATTTTTGCCGGTTTTCAGTTCAACGTAATTAAGCTTTTTTCTCATTTCAAAATCGGCCTGCTCCTTTTTTACCCTTTCAAGAATCCGCTTCTTTTCCGTATACTCTTTTTTGAGCGCAAGATACGCGCCGATCTCCATTTTTACGGCCTCTAGCTCCTCACGAAATTCCTCGTCGCCTTTTTCGCTTTTTTCACCAGCCGGAAACTGGAAATTTTCTAATTTTTGAGCCATAAATTTACTTCTTCCAATCTTTAATCACAATCCTGCCTCTAAACGCGCAATAATCGCGCAAGAAATCGCGCAATAGTTTATCTATTTTTATTCCTATAATCCCTAATAACAATTCCTCCCTTAATCCTTTTCACCCTCACTCGCTGTTTTTCCTTCCAGCCGAGCGCATCGGTCATCTCTTTAGGTAAAGTCGTGGCCAAGCTCGTTTTGCCCAGCCGCACCAATTTTCTCGTGTTTTTGTCCTTTAATTTCATAGGCGAATATACTTAAGTATATACTTGGGTATATACCTCCATCCTACGCCAAAAAGGCCTGGAAATCAAATAAAAAACGGCGGGAGTTTGCGCCGTGAAAATCGGTTTGCCCGCGCCTCTTTTTTTCAAACAAAAACCCTGCCTCAATAATTGGGCAGGGCTTAGATGTTCATCCAGTGTTTCAGCAGGTACATATTTTCTTTAATTGAAATAGCAAGATAAAACAGTAGAAAAGCTATGAGTATGGCAGTGTAATAAATCTCTTTGCGCTTTCGTGCCGCGGCATCAATCCGGCAACCCGTCTCAATGGCAAAAATACCCAGGCCGCAAATGACGACTTTGCCAAAGATGACGCCTCCCAATCCCCACAGTTCGTAATAAATTCCCAAGACAGGGCCCTTTTCTGCCGCTCCTCCTCATCCTGACTGAATGACTAAAACAGTATAAACCAGATCAACAAAACAAAGCAGCAAGAAACACATCGCCAATCTACTCACCTAAACCACCTCCTTTAAAGAACTGTCCTTTTATTCATCTTAGCTTCTTTTCAGACACTTATATCCTACGCCAAAAAGGCCTGGAAATCAAATAAAAAGCAGATGCTAATTATTTTTATTGTGATAAAAAAATACCCTAAACACCATGCTGGCATTTAGGGTTAAAAGAGGGTTAATATTTTTCTAAAAAAGGACTTTTTTTCTTTGGCAGTTCTCTGCCCTTCTTTTTTAACATCAACAATCTGCCCATATCCGATTTCTTTGAAATAAGCGATAGCCGTGGACTGGCCTAATATGCCATGAACCATCCTTTCCCTTGCTACACAGTATTTTGATTTAACTGTGCCAATGAAATTATTGGCACTTATTTTCCGGGAAAATTCTAAGGAAAATTCATTGTTGAACACAGTAAGCAAGGCTTCGATATATGCCAATAAGTAGGAACTACTATCGAAAGAAATCCCGTTTTTCGCAATTAAGTTTCTCTGCTCCAAGGATAACCCCATCTCTTCTAGATATGATATTATCTCTTCTTTGTCCTGATCTGATATTTTGCAATCCCCGCTCATGATTGGAAAATCGAAACGCACAGACACATTGCATTCAAAAACAATGAGTCTGATCTCCTGTTTACCTATCCGCTTTGATAATTTCACTAAGTTGAACTGCATGGCATTCCTCCTTTCATAAAAAATTTCAAATAACTGCTGAAAACAGAATATATCACAGTTTTTATTTTTTGTCAATCAAAAGCACCGTCCGAATTTGCATCACGATTTGGACTTTTTATATTTTTATCCTAAGCTAAAAGTTTTTCTTTAATGAAATTGGAAAAAAGATTTAAAAATAAAAAGAGAGATCGGCCGATCTCTCTAAAGGATAAAAGAATAAATGGAAGAATTACCCCGGAAAATTAGGGTGATTTTTTTCGAAATCCGGTTCCGGCGGGAATGAGCCGTCCGATGATGACGTTTTCTTTCAACCCCCGCAACCGGTCTTCCTTGCCGATAACCGCGGCGTTGATGAGAACGCGCGCCGTTTCTTGAAAAGACGCCGCCGAAAGAAATGATTCAGTGGAAAGTGCCACTTTGGTAATGCCCATAATTATCTGTTCGCCTTTGGCTGCTGCGCCTCCGGTTTTCTTTATTTCCCTGTTGGCCTCTTCAAACTGATCTTTTTCCACAATGTCTCCCGGCAGCAGTTCAGTGTCTCCCGGGTCAAGAATTTTAATCCGACTCAACATCTGGCGGATGATAACCTCAATGTGCTTGTCGTTAATTCCTTCACCCTGGGAAGCATAAATTTCCTGAATTTCCCGGGTGATATAGCGCTGCACCTCTTCTCTTCCCAGCAGGTGGTAAAGTTTCTTAAGATCAATATTTCCCGCGTTGATCAAGGCGCCTTTGGCAATTGCCTGCCCTTTCTTCACTAAAAGAGTTAACTCCGCCGGCACCGCATATTCCCGAATATCTTTTTTCTTGCCCTCGGTCTCGATTATAACAGTTATGGTTTTGTGATTTTTATTGTTAATATCCGCCACCTTTCCGTCCACTTCGGAAATAAGGCCTTCTCCCTTGGGCGGGCGGGCTTCAAATATTTCCTCCACCCGGGGAAGACCCTGGGTGATGTCGGTTCCGGCCACTCCCCCGATATGGAAGGTTCTCATAGTGAGCTGGGTTCCCGGTTCTCCAATAGCCTGGGCGGCCACAATTCCGACGGCCTGGCCCAAGTGGACTACTTCATTTCTTCCCAGATCAATGCCGTAACATTTCTGGCATACTCCGCGCTTCGTCTTGCAGGTTATCACGCTGCGAATTTTCACCTTTTCAATATTAAGGCCTTCGATTTTTTTGGCATCTTCGCGGCTAATCAGGATATCTTTCCCGACAATTACTTTTTTGCCTTTGGGATCAGTGATGTCCTCAATGGTCACTCTTCCCTCAACGCGGGCGGCAAAACTTTGCCCGATTTTATCGGAATCGGCTTTGTAAAGATAAGATCCTTCTTTGTCTTTGCAATCCTCTTCCCGGACAATCACGTCTTGAGCCACATCCACCAGGCGGCGGGTGAGATATCCGGCGGTGGAAGTACGGAGAGCCGTGTCGGCCATTCCCTTCCGGGCGCCGTGGGTGGAAATAAAATATTCAAGCACGTTGAATCCTTCTTTGAAAGAACTCTTCACGGGAAGTTCAATGGTCTCCCCGGTGGGACCGGCCACCAATCCTTTCATTCCCGTCATCTGCACTACCACCGATTCGCTTCCCCGGGCCTTGGAATGGATCATGAAATGAACCGCCCCTTCTTTATCCAGAGAATTACGAACCGCTTCCGCGATTTTATTCTTGGCTTCGTTCCAGACCTCGATCACCCGGTTCTTTCTTTCTTCTTCAGTCAGCAGTCCCATATTGTACTGCTGATTAATCGTTGCCACACTTTGCTCGGCCTGAGCCAGCACTGCTTTTTTCTCTTCCGGAACTTTCAAATCATCCATTCCCCAGCTGATGCCGGAACAGGTAACTGCCTGGAAGCCCAGATTTTTAATCCGGTCAATGTAATAAGCCGTTTTTTCCTGCCCAATTTCCTGGAGTAATCTAGCCACCAATCCCTTAAGTTCTTTCTTGGTCATTTCCTCATTAATGAAGCGCAACTGTTCGGGAAGGGCGTCGTTCAGGAGAACTCTGCCCACCGTTGTTTCAATAATCTTTTCGTTGAGCAACAGTTTTACTTGAGCATTAACTCTTACTATTCCCAGCTGATAAGCGTGAATGGCTTCTTCTTCCGAAGAGAATGCTTTTCCTTCTCCCTTTACGCCTTTTTTAATATGAGTGAGGTAATAAATTCCCAGTACCACATCCTGGGAAGGAACGGTGATGGGCTCACCGGTAGCGGGCTTAAGCAAGTTTTTAGTTGAAAGCATTATCTGGGAACTTTCTTCCCGGGCCTGATCGGTAAGAGGAACGTGAACGGCCATTTGGTCGCCGTCAAAGTCAGCATTAAAGGCGGCGCACACCATCGGATGAATCTGAATGGCTTTCCCTTCAATGAGCACCGGCTGGAAGGCCTGGATGGAAAGGCGGTGCAGAGTCGGCGCCCGGTTGAGGAGCACGTAGTGGCGTTCGATAATCTCATCCAGAATTTCATAGGCCTCTTCGGCTTCAGCGTCCACCATTCTCCCGGCGGTGCGGACGTTGTGAGCGTATTCTTTTTCAATGAGTTGGTTAATGATAAATGGTTTGAATAGTTCAAGGGCCATTTTTTTCGGCAGCCCGGCTTGATGCAGTTTGAGCTGCGGTCCTACTATAATCACGCTCCGACCGGAGTAATCAACTCTTTTTCCCAGTAGGTTCTGGCGAAAGCGTCCCTGTTTGCCTTTGAGAGAATCCGCCAGTGACCGGAGTGGCCGGCGCTGTCCGGTGGAGGCAGCCACAGCCATCTGGCGCCGGCGGGCGCTATTGTCAAAAAGAGCGTCTACTGCTTCCTGCAGCATCCGTTTTTCATTGCGGGTAATTACTTCCGGAGCTCCCAAGTCAATGAGTTTTTTGAGACGATTGTTACGGTTGATAATCCGCCGGTAGAGATCGTTAAGGTCGGAAGTGGCAAAGCGGCCGCCATCAAGTGCAACCATTGGGCGAAGGTCGGGAGGAATGACTGGAATAACAATTGGCAGCATCCATTCAAGACGCAGTTTGGCTTTTTTAAACCCTTGAAAAAGTTTCAAGCGTTTGAGAAATTTTTTCCGATCGGTTATCTCTTCAGATTCCAACTCTTTCTTGAGGCGCTGGATCTGATCATCAACATTCATTTTCTCCAGAACCCGGCGGACAGCTTCAGCTCCAATGCCGGCGGAAAACACCTGGCCAAAACGGCTGGAAAGATTGAAATACTCCAGCTCCGAAAGAATCTGAAGGGAATGAAGACCCCTGAGCTCCTCCCGGGCGGAGCGGTAAATTTCTTTTAGCTCCTCCAAAAGTTTTTCGGGTGATCCGTCTTGAGTTAATTTTCCGCTCTTAATCTCTTTTTGCTTGGCTTTGTACTCATTGTCCAGCTGTTCCAGAGCCCGGGTGCGAGCCCCCTCGTCTAATTCCATAATTAGGTAGGCAGAAAAGTAGACAACTTTTTCAATATCCTGAAGCGATATTCCCAGAGCCAGTCCTATCTTGGAAGGAACCCCCCGCAAAAACCAGATATGCGAAACCGGAACAGCCAGCTTGATATGGCCCATCCGCTCTCGGCGCACAATCGAACGGGTTACTTCCACGCCGCACTTATCGCAGACAATGCCTTTATAGCGGATGCGTTTGTATTTGCCGCAATAACATTCCCAGTCCTTCGAAGGACCGAAAATCTTTTCGCAAAACAGTCCGTCCTTTTCATACCGCTGGGTGCGGTAATTGATGGTCTCTGGCTTGGTTACTTCTCCGTGAGACCAGGTCAATATTTTGTCGGGACTGGCCAGTTTCAGCTGAACGCTGTTAAAATCGCTTACTCTGATAATGTTTTCCATAAATTATAGAATATATTAAGGTATATTTTTCAGTGGTATCTTTTTCATTCTTGAATAATAGGCTGTTTTATTTCTTTTCCTTTTTGGCGATACCCTTTTCTTCCGCATTTACTAATTCCACATCCAGGCATAATCCTTTCAGCTCATTGACCAGCACCTGAAAGGAAGCTGGAATGTTTGGGCTTTTGATTCTTTCTCCTTTGATAATCGACTCATAGGCCTTTGACCTTCCCAGAACATCATCTGATTTGATAGTGAGCATTTCCTGGAGAGTATAGGCCGCGCCGTAACCTTCGAGCGCCCACACTTCCATTTCCCCGAACCGCTGGCCGCCGAATTGGGCTTTACCTCCCAAGGGCTGCTGGGTAATGAGCGAATAAGGGCCAATGGAGCGCATATGAATTTTGTCTTCTACCAAGTGATTGAGTTTCATAATATACATTATGCCTACCGTTGATTCGCTGTCAAAATATTCCCCGGTCTTTCCGTTAATAAGAAGGATTTTTCCGTTTTCCGGCAGTCCGGCTTTACGCAGCTCCTCTTTGATGGTTTCTTCCGGCACTCCATCAAGAGATGGACTGGCGGCTTTATAACCCAGTTTCAGAGCTGCCCAGCCAAGATGGGTTTCCAGGATCTGGCCGATATTCATCCGGCTGACTACTCCCAAGGGATTAAGGATAACATCCACGGGAGTTCCGTCAGGAAGATAGGGCATGTCTTCCACTGGAGCAATGCGGGAAATCACTCCCTTGTTGCCATGGCGCCCGGCCAGTTTATCACCGACGGAAACCTTGCGCAGCTGCGCCACCGAAACCTGAATTTGTTTGATGACGCCGGTGGAAAGTTTGTCGCCCTGATCGCGCGAGAGTATCCTGATGTCCACCACTTTTCCGTGTTCGCCGTGAGGGAGATAAAGAGAAGAATCCTTGACATCTTTTGACTTTTCACCAAAAATTGCTCGGAGCAGCCGCTCTTCGGGGGTAAGATCGCCCTCTCCTTTGGGAGTAATCTTCCCGACTAAAATATCCCCGGATGATGCTTCAGCGCCGATGCAGATAATTCCTGTTTCATCCAAATCCTTCAAGCGCTCCTCGCCGATGTTGGGAATATCGCGAGTGATAATTTCCGGACCCAGTTTTGTGTCGCGCACGTCAATGGAAAAATCCTCAATGTGAATTGAACTATAACGGTCATTCTGAAGCAATCTTTCGGAAATAATAATAGCATCCTCAAAGTTATAGCCCTCCCAGGGAAGAAGAGCCACCAGCACATTTTGTCCCAAGGCCAGCTCTCCGTGATCAGTGGCGGCTCCATCAGCTAGAAGCTGTCCCTTTTTCACTCTTTCACCTTTTCCTGCCCGGGGAATTTGACTCATACTGGTAAAAGCATTGGACTTGAGGAAATTCTGCAAACGGTATTCCCGCTTTATGTAGTCCTTTTTGACTCCCGAGGGCGCTTTTTCCTTGACGATGATATGATTGGCATCCACTTCCACTATTTCGCCTTCCTCCGCTGCCAATACCACTTGTCCGGAATCAGCGGCCGCCTTGTCTTCAATCCCCGTTCCGACAATCGGCGACTCCGGTACGACGCAGGGAACAGCTTGGCGCTGCATATTGGATCCCATCAGCGCCCGGTTGGCATCATCGTGCTCCAGAAAAGGAATGAGAGCTGTAGCGATTGAAACGCATTGCTTGGCGGAAACATCAATATAGTTCAGCTTTTTCGCTTCAGTCATTTCCGGGTGGCCTTTGACTCTCGCTTCCACAAATTCACCAATAATGTTACGGTGATCATCTAGTTTTATCCCGGCGTGGGCAATAATATTGCGGTCTTCCACCACGGCATTGAGATACTCAATTTCGTCAGTGACGAAAGGTTTTACTTTAATGGTTTTGCTAGAGGTCTTAGAGATTTTTTTAGCCAGTTCTTCATTAATAAAGTCACCGGCTTTGCCTGCTTCTTTAATCTCTTGGTTCAAAATTCTGTTCGCAAGCGCTTCCGGCTTATTTTCCACTTCTTGAGCAATTATAATATAAGGCGTCTCCAGAAAACCATACTCGTTAATTCGGGCATAAGTAGCCATATGCCCCACCAGCCCGATGTTTGGGCCTTCCGGCGTTTCCACCGGACAGATTCTTCCATAGTGGGAATGATGAACATCCCGAACTTCAAATCCGGCTCGTTCCCGCGTAAGGCCTCCCGGACCCATGGCACTCATCCGGCGCTTATGTTCCAGTTCTGCCAGAGGATTAACCTGATCCATAAATTGGGATAATTGGGAGCTGGAGAAAAATTCTTTAATGGCGGCAGCCACCGGCCGGGAGTTAATAAGCTGGCCGGGAACCACAGTGGCGATATCGCAAGTACTCATCCGGTCCTTAATATTGCGCGCCATTCGAGCCAGGCCCACCCGCAGTTTGTTCTGGACCAGTTCGCCCATGCTCCGGATTCTCCTGTTTCCCAGATGATCTATATCATCTTCCTTCGCCAAGGGATTATTATTAAGACGAATAATTTCTTTGATAATCAAAATAAAATCCTCCACTCTCAGGACCCTGTTTTCTTCATTGTCTGGCCGATCGACGTTGAGCCGCTGATTGAGCCGGTAGCGTCCCACGCTTCCAAAATCATATTTTTCAAAATCGAAAAACATTGAATCAACCATTTGTTTGGCGTTCTCTTCTGTCGCCAGATCCCCTGGGCGAATCCTTTTGTAAACTTCCTTATATCCCTCCTTCTGATTTTTGGCAGTGTCCCGGCTGATGGTCACTTCGAGGTAGCGAACTTCTCCGTTATCTACATCAGAAAACTGGCGAATCAATTCCTCGTCGCTTCCAAAACCAAAAGCGCGCAGCAGTGAAGTAACCGGCACTTTTCTTTTGCGGTCAATTTTTACAGATATCATTCCTTCGAGATCCGTATCAATTTCAAGCCAGGCTCCCCGATTGGGAATAATTTTGCCACCGAACAATTTCTTTCCTTTCTGATATTCCATGGTGAAAAAGACACCGGGACTTCTGATCATCTGGCTGACAACAACGCGCTCCACTCCGTTGATTACAAATGTTCCCCGATCTGTCATCACCGGAAAGTCCCCGAGATAAATTTCCTGCTCTTTCACTTCACCGGTTTTTTTAACGGTGAGTCGGGCCTTGACCCGAAATGGCGCTTCATAAGAAATATTTTTGTTCTTGGCTGTCAGCTCGTCGCATTTTGGCTCATCGAGGTAGTAGTCGCCCAGCTTCAATTCCAAATCTTTCCCCGTAAAATCTTGGATGGGGTTTATTTCGTCCAGCAGCTCTTTGAATCCTTTTTCTAAAAACCAGCGACAGGAACTGACTTGGGCTTCAATCAGATTAGGCAACGATACCATTAAATGTTTCTTGAAGAATTTTCTCCGAGAAAGCGAAGAAGAAGGACCAAAAGTGTCCTTGATTTTTAAGACCTTCTGGTTTGTAAACATAAAAACAACTCTCACGAAAATCCTCCCGTTCCGTTTATTTTCTTGAAAACGGGAATGATTGCAATGAGATTAAGTAAAGATGTATTTAATTTTTATTGATAGTGAGTATCAAAAGTATCTTGACAAGTATTCTCTTATTATACATGCCTTGGAAAATAATGCAAGAAGTAAAGCACTTTTCTTTTACCTTTGGTATAGGAACGATTGTATCATTTCTGCCTGCCTATGTCAAATATGGCTTTAAATAGGCATAATTTAAAAATCGCGCGTTTACCGGCTGCCTGGTTTCCTGTTCGGGTCTTCTTTTTTCTCTGTCAAGTTATTGACAGTTTTTACACGTTTTTGGTTTTGTTTTTTGTTGCAAAGTTATAGGCCCTGGTTACTGCTTGGGCGATGCGGGAGGTGGTAAAACTTTTGGGAGTATCGGTTTGGACAATAACTTTCTTAATATCTCGCGGGATTAATTTATTTTTCTTTAACAACTTATCGATTTCTGGGAGCAGTTTTTCGGAAAGATTATAATTCTCGGTAAAAGACAGCCGGCTCAATGTTTTTTTTCCGTAATATAATTGGATGCTAACCTTTTTATCTTTTATTTTAATTAAAAGCCTCATTTGCTTTCCGGTTTGATTTTCTTAAATTCATATTCGGCGATTTCATCAGCAAGACCTTTTAATTTTTCAAGAGAACATTTTTCTGTAACCTTGTTCCAGGCCTCTTTGGAAGAAGGATTTTCAATCCCGTTCTGCTCGGCCAGTTTTTCAATGATTTTGAATTTCATATTAGAAAAAAAGGCGTCTGTGAATTGGTCTTTATCCGCGCTTCCCTCTAATACTCTTTCAAACAAAGCGGTGACAGCATCGTAATTGTCATAAACAACTGAATTCATTATTTTCTTCAACCTTAAATCTCCCGTCCGATTGATATCTTCAACGCTAAATTTTTCCTTTTCCATTTTTTGAGTTGTTAATGATTATGTAACTTACACGCTTGATGTCATTCCGGCCCCTGAGCCGGAATCTAGAATAAAAATAAGGATTATCTACTGGATTCCTGGTCAAGCCAGGAATGACATCGAGGGACATTAAATGAACTTTGTGTTTATCAGTTTACTCTATCCCACTCAAAATTCCAAGGATCGGATTTTCTTCCGGATGCAATCTGATTATGTCCCAGGACATATTTAATTTTATATTTACTACGTAGATATCTCAGTAGATAATTAAGGGAATCATACTGATCATCCGTGAATTTTCCGCTTTCTTTATTCATCAGCTCAATTCCGATGGAAAAATTGTTGACATCGGTTCTTCCGTCCGGCACTTTGCTTTCTCCCGCGTGGTAGGCAATATTGTTTTCTGAAACCAGACGATAAATATTTCCCTGGCGGTCAATCAAATAGTGCGACGCCACTCTATACTGCTTGTATTCTTTCAGCAGTCCAGCTAAATCATAAGGATTTGATCCTAGTGCGTCATAGGAAGAATGGATCACTAGGGTATCAATGGAACGGCTGGCGGACTGCTGATAGCCCCAAGAAACATAGCGAGAAATAATAACCGGATTTTCCGTTGTTTTTTTCTTTTCTTCCGGCACTGAATTATTCCCGCCTTTTGGCTGTTGGAATGAGACACTTTCTGATAAAGAATTATCATCATCTGGTATTTGAGATACGGCTGGATCGTTTTGCGCTGATTGTTCTTCCGGGGCTTCCGTCTTGCTTCTTTCATTTTCCGGCACAGCCCGGAATTCTTGCTTGTCCGCTGAAAACCAGGACGTTTGAGTAGCAGCAATATAAATCACCGCTCCTAAGAGCGCGATAAAAACACTGCTAATCAAAAAATTTCTTTTATTTGAATTAAAATAACGCATCACGAATTATTCTAATACTTACCTGTATGTCCCGCGCAGAATTTTATTAATGGCCTCCTCGTCCTTGCAGCGGTAATTGTGGTCGGGCGAATAAAAATGTTTATCGGGGCCATAACAGCCGTTATTTTCTTTATTCAGCACCGCCAGAAACGGCATAAGAAATCCCATTTTCCGGGAAGAAAAAAATTGGTGCAAATTGCTAAGTGTCTTGGCGCGGGTGTTCCTGTCCATTCGGGCGAATATTCCCATATCATCCCATGGCAGACCGCTCCAATCAAGGTGTAAAATCACGTCATTGGCCCGAAGACGAAAATTATCATGCCACAGTAAAGCCCAGCATCCGCCCTTGCCGCTCAAGCACGGGCCGTTTTCAATTTGACCCTGCGAATCAATGCCAATACCGCCTTCAATATAGTCAAAAAGCCGCAAATATCTTTCATCAGTGATGCTGTTGGTCTGGGCGCCGATTATAATATCTATACCTAATTCATTAGCGTACCGTCGCATTTCACCTAAAACTTTTTCAATATCAGCGGTGTTGCCGCCGGGACGCTCGTCCTGAAGCATAATCTGGCCGAAGAGAAACCCTTGAATTCCCAGATTCATCGCCTGACGGGTAATGGAACGGAGGTATCGGCGATACTCCGGCTTTTGAACGCTCGGGATGCAAGTGTGATCGCCCCACCGGTTTTCCGATCCCTCCCGGCACATCTGGGAAAAGCCGTAGTCCTTGCCGGTCAGCGGGTCATCATATTCGCCCTTGGCGGAAATGGCTTCTGCCAGAAACATTCCGTAGACCATCGGGCGTTTTTCCACTTTCTGCATAATTTCGCTCGCTTTTTCAAAATCCGGCTGATCAAGCCAGGTTTCCAGCGCCCGATGAAGATAAGTGCATTCGGAACGGTTGATCAATTTAACCATTTGCTTTGTTTTTCCGCCATACTCTGACAAAAAACCATCAGCCACGCAACCTTTGCTTTTTACCAGATCCATAGAAATCGGCCCCGGGATATAGCGCCAAGCGGGGGGCTTCGGGGTAGGCGCCGGCTTGGATTGGGGTCGAAACTGAACTATTTCAGTGCTCATTTCATTTTTCACCCGTGATGCCTTGCCGACAAGAAACCAGGCGGCAGCGCCAGCCAAAATTATAACCATCGCCAAGGCCACTAGCGGCGGCACGCGCCTCTTCCAAATTTCCTGTTTTTCATTTGTCCGTAAATCAATGTACATAACACCCTATAATTATATACCAAAAATCAAAAAAATCCTTTCGGAGGATTTTTACGGATGGAAAATATCTTCAGGATGAGCGAGTGATGGGAGTCGAACCCACGTCTTCAGCTTGGAAAGCTGACATAATAGCCGTTATACTACACTCGCATTTCGGCAGGCGGGGAAAGGAGCCGTACTATCATTATACTAATTCCGCTTTTCATTTTGTCCAAAGTATACATATAATATAACTATGGCTACCCTTGCCGTCAATAAGCGCGCCCATTTTGATTACGAAATTTCGGATAAATTCGAAGCGGGTTTGGTTTTGACTGGCCAGGAAGTGAAGTCCGCCAAGACCGGTCATATTTCGCTCAAGGGCAGTTTTGTGACAGTTCACGGCAACGAGTTATATCTTACCAACGCTAATATCCCTCCCTATCGGCATGCGGGCGACGTGAAAAATTACGACCCGACAAGATCCCGAAAACTGCTGCTCAAAAGGACGGAAATCAAATCACTTATCGGAAAAGCCCGCGTTTCCGGCTTGACGCTGGTGCCGATTCGTGTGTATACTAAGAAGCGACTCGTGAAACTGGAATTCGGCGTCGGACGCGGGAAGAAAGAATTTGATAAAAGAGAAAAGATTGCCAAGAGAGAAGTAAAAAGAAGAATGGAAAGGGAACTTAAAAATTTCTAATTAACCTAGTGTATTAGACATTCCCGCTCGCGGCGCAAAGTGTAGCGATGCGGGCGGGGTTGTCTAGCTTCGACATTTTGCACTTTAAAAAATTTGCAAACCGATTATGACAGTCATATCGTTAAACTGCCTGTCAAAATTATAAGTGCAAACTTATACTCAAAAGTAAAGGCCAGCATCGCGCAAGCGTTTGCTCCGGCTTTTGCTACCGCTTTGGCTTAATTTAAGCTTTAGCCATCGGACTATTGACTCCTTATAAATAGCAACCGGTGCCAACCATAAGGATAGCCCGCCTGATATTTTCTAAGTTAAGCGGGCAAAATTAAATTAGAAATAGATTAAAAAGATTTTGCTTGTTTATTACTTTTTAGTCAAAATAAATAAACCGGCTAAGTTTGTAGAAAATTTTTTAAAAGCAACAATGGACGCGAGTGCAATTCTCGCCAACTCCACCTATGCGCAGACGCTACGGGTTTCGACCCAAACCAAAACCAATTTCCCCCCAGCACCGGGCCAACGAACGCATCCGCGCCTGGAAGGTGCTGGTTATTGACGAAACCGGAAAAAACCTTGGGGAGATGGATACTCAAGAAGCGCTGGCTCTTGCCCGCGAGCGGGAGCTTGATTTGGTCGAGGTCTTTCCTAAAGCCGATCCGCCTGTCTGCCGCTTAATGGACTTCGGAAAATTCCAGTATCAACAATCAAAACAGGACCGGCTGGCTAAAGCCAAGCAAAAGAAAGTGGAACTCAAAGGAATCCGGATAGGACTGCGCACCGACGAGCATGATTTAACTTTCAAAAGAAATCAGGCGGAAAAATTCCTTAACAAGGGAAGCAAAATAAAAATAGAAATTCTGTTAAGAGGAAGGGAAAAAGCTCACCCGAATTTAGCCAGAGAGAGTTTGCTTAAGTTCATCAAACAAATTCAGACCCCTCATCGGATTGAAGAGGAAATAAAACGCTTTCCGGAGGGATTCAATACAATTATCGCTCCGGAATAAGCCATAAAACACGTAACATGAAACATGTAACACAGTAAAGTCGTTAAACGGAAAAATCAAATGTTATATGTTTTATGTTTCATGAATAATTATGCCTAAACTAAAGACCAATAAAGCAGTTTCAAAGAAAATAAGGGTGACCGGAAGGGGGAAAGCCATGAGGCGCTATACCAAGCAAAATCATTTTAATTCCCGCGAAACGGGAAAGTTCAAGCGTTTCAAAAGAAAAGATCAGCGGCTTTCTGAATATGACGAAAAGAATGTTTTAAGAGCCCTGCCATACAATTAAAAATCATGAAACACTTAACATGAAACATGTAACAAAGTAAAGTCGTTAAACGGAAAAACCAAATGTTACATGTTATGTGTTTTATGCTCCATGAATAATTATGACTAGAATCAAACGCGGCGTTGCCGCTTCAAAACGAAGAAAAAAAGTCTTAAAAATGGCCAAAGGTTTCCGCTGGCGCCGAAAATCACACTACCAGGCGGCTAAAGAAGCGCTGCTCAAAGCCGGAAAATATGCCTATCGTGACCGTCGGGCTAAAAAAAGAACGGCAAGATCGCTTTGGATTCTGCGTCTCAATAATGCCGTGCGCAACTTCGGCCTCACCTACCGGGAATTTATTAAAATCGCCGGGAGCAAAAAAATTCAGCTGGACCGCAAGGTATTGTCCCAGCTGGCTGTTGAACATCCTGCTGTTTTTAAAAAGTTGATTGAAGAGATAAAAAAGTAATTATTCCGATTTGGAAAAACTTCCTGCTTCTGCAGGAAGTTTTTTGTTTCGCCAATTCCGCCACAATAAAAAAAGATTCCAAATTACCAGACCGGCCAATATTCCCAGCGCGTCAATTCCAACATCCAGAATTTTTCCTTCTCTTCCAGCCACAAAGACCTGATGAATTTCATCTGAAATAGCATAGAGAAGTGAAGCAAAAAATGCCCAATGGTATAATTCGGTCTTTTGGTAAAAATAATGCATCCTAAAAATACGCAGCCAAAAAACTGCTAAAATGACATATTCAAAAAAATGAGCCCCTTTGCGCTGGGCGTAAAACCAGAAGTCGCGGCTTCCTGCGTCAGCTGATCCGGAAAGAGAAGAAAAATAAAAAATGATCCCCATCCAGAGTAGAAGGGGTAAATAATAATATAATACCAATCGTCTTTTGTTATTTAATAGTGCGTTTTGTTTCATTGCTCATTCGCAAAATCAATTCCCTGGTTAAATTATACAGGGCGTAAAAAGGAAGCCAGACCCAAAGAATTCTTCTTAGCCATTTCTCGATAAAAGGATTGGTTCCGCTCATGAAAAAATCAACCAGAAGAAGGACTATAATGATTAATATTGCTATTAGGATAATTAGTGCGGTCATAAGATTATTTTATATTATCACTGCTGTTTATTTCATAAATAACGTCCTTTTTTTCTACCACTATTCTCCATTTTTTCTCCTTGGCAATTTTGGTAAGGTTGTGATTGGGATTAAAAGCAATGGGATGCTCCACCATTTCCAGAAAGCTCACATCTGACTCCGTGTCTCCTATTCCGTAGGAATCCTGCCAGCCGAAATTATTCTCAAAAATATATTGCTTGATCACCTGGCCTTTGTTGCGGGTGGGCTCAAAAACCACTCGTCCGGTGTATCTGCCTTGCTTATCGATTTCATAAACACTGCCGAATACCGCGCCAAAATTCAGATGGCGGCGATTGTACTCCTCAACAACCTCCAGGGGCGACCCGGATACAGCTATAATGTGATAATTTTTATTCTTAAGCTGGCTGATTAGATTTTCAGCAAATATATAGGTGCGATTTTCATGAAACGGCACCACGATCCGGCTGGCTTCCTCCACATCCAATTTCCGGCAACCTTTGATATACCGGGAGTAAAGATCAACCAGGGCTTGACGATAGGTCTCATAAGTTCCTTTATGTTCCAGCCAGTCAGTGTATAAGTCAACTAATTGATCACGGACCTTATGGGGAAAAATCTTCATCCAGGCCAGCTCATTAATCAATTCAAAATGGAGGTTTTTGCGGAAAATTGTCCCGTCAATGTCAAAAACGGCAACTTTATTTTTTTCTTTCATATTTTTCACCTGATTTTTTCTCTAGTGAGTCACGAATTGAAAATCCAACAATTCCCAAAGCGACGGCCACGTTGAGGGACTCTTTTTTTCCCCGCATCGGAATTTCAATAATTTTATCGCAGATTTTTAAAATTCTTTTATCAATTCCCAGCGGCTCGTTTCCCACTACGAGAACCAGGGAAATCCGCGGCTGAAATTTTTCGTAACTAATGCTTTTTTCGTCTTGCTCTATAGCTGCGATGAAGTGTCCTTTCTTTTTAAGCTTTTTTATAAGCGCCGAGATGTTGCTTACTTTTTCCTAGTGAATGTACTTTTCTGCTCCCAAGGCGGTCTTGGCAATCATTTTTCGGGCTTGGCTGTGATAGAGCGCCTTGCCAGCCGAGGGGGATGGAGTATAACCGGAGAGATAAATCCTGCTTGTTCCCATTCCGTCAGCCGTGCGAAATATGGCTCCGACGTTGTAGGCACTGCGAATATTGTGGGCGATGATGTAAACCTCTTCTCCGGCTGGATGTTTCATAGTTTTTTTATGAACCTCCGCAAGCTTACGCATTCGGTATTTTCTGAATCTTTGGCGGAGTGAAATCCGCCGAAGCAGAAGATGCATCTTCGCATTATCCCCTGGCTCACGCCCGAGGTCTTCTGCGAAGGCGGATAAAAACAGAATTTTCAAGAACAAGAGAAACGCAGAAAATTATTTTCTCGTTGAAGTAATTAATGAGATAATTTGGTAAATTATCATGCTTAAAAAATTAGGCACCTGGAGCTTGACGCTCGCCAAAATAAAGCGCGTATACTGCTAAAGCAATGGCTATAAGTATCCACTGCGTGCCGGCCAGCCAGAGATTAATCTGAAAAACGGAAACAACAGTTGCGGCGACCAGCGCCACGACTGAAAGCCAAAAAGCGATTGTCGCAAAAGTTTTTGTGTTCTGCATCATTTTTCACCTCCTTTCGCGAATTTTATCAAAATTTATAATTTTGTTATAAAATTCAGCGTCCCGCTTCTTTTCTTTAATCAATCTATTTATTGCCACAATTTCAGGCGTAGCCGTTCCGCGCCTCTGATATGGAACGCCCTAAGCTTATTTCGGAAAAGAGGCAGGACTTGTCATATATTCCTTCCTCTATTTTACCACATATTTGCTCTTTTGGTAGTTATCAACTTTGCCCGTCAATTACGATCATGGCTTTTCTGCCCTCATTAATCTTGTTCTTGTCTCCCGGAAAATCGTGAATGGCATTATACAAAACATCAATTGGATAGCGGTATCCTTCCCCTTTTCTTGTTCCCGGATCATTAGTGATAATTTTGTCACCGCTGTATCCCACTAGAACAAGATTGTGATACAAGGGTCCCGGTTGAGTATAATAAGGATTGCCCAAAAGCCGGCCGGCCGCCGGCACGATGATGGGATTCCCCTTGGCCAGTTCTTTTTTAATTTCCCCTTTACTAAAATCGTAAATTACTCTCAAGTTTTTAATTCCGTAAAAATCTTCCGCTAACTTTACTATCTCACCGACATTGCTGTCTTTATAATCGCCATATTTTTCTATTTGAAATTTTATCAATTCCTGAACCTCCTTTTCAGCTATCTCTTTATTTAATTTCTCTCCCTGAAAATAATAGGCCAACATCAAAAGCGATGCTTCTTCACAGGCCTCCTCGTGCCGTATATCCCAAACCGCAAAAGGGGCTTGGGAAGTAAAGGGAACTTTAATAAAAATTTTTTCGGGAAGCGTTTTTTCTTCCTTAATAGATCCTGCTGGTTCTG
Source organism: Candidatus Moraniibacteriota bacterium (assembly GCA_026396275.1). NCBI lineage: Bacteria > Candidatus Moraniibacteriota > Candidatus Moraniibacteriota bacterium. The sequence continues at coordinate 86,179 of JAPLXC010000007.1, forward strand.
CAGTTACTGCCTTTTCTTCCGGCTGGCTAACATCTGCACCCGGGCTTTTAACAATATCCTTAAATTCCTCCAAATACGTTTTTGGAGCTTTACTGCTCCGCAACAAAAAATATCTGCCGGCAAACAGTGCCGCCAGAACAACTAAAACGACTATTCCCGAAATATAAATTTTTTTCCGGCTAAACATAATTTATCAATTGTGGACAACTACCGGCGTTCCGATCTCGGCCCAATTATAAACAAATTGCGCCGGCCCGACTCCCAGCCGGACACAGCCATGGGAAACGGGAGTCCCCAGATGGGCTGCTCCTTCCTTGAAACCGCCCGGCCATTCCGGGAGTTCATGAATTCCGAAATCGCCTGACGGTACCAACGCCATCCAATAGGGCATAAAGAGGCCGTATTTTTTTGACCAAGCGCGGGGAAATTTATTGGAAATATGGAAAGTTCCCTGAGGAGTGCCCATTCCCCGCTTCCCCGATGAAATGAGAAAAGCGTCCACTAATTTCCCGTTTTCAAAAATGGTCATTACTTGGCTTTCCACATTCAGGTCAATGTATTTTCCCTCTTTAATTTTCGGATCGGAAAATCTCCTGGCTTGCTCTAGCCGCAGATTAAGGTCTTTTTCCCAGGTGGCGGGAGGAAATGGTTTGGTTTCAAACCAAGTCGTGTAGATCTTCTGATATCGGCTTTCGCTTTCATCCTTATGGCGAACCATAATTTCTACGTCGTAGCGCTGGCCTCGCTGAAAACCATTTTTCGAAAGAAAGTCAACTTTCTTTTTTTCCAGATCCAGCTGATTGACAAGATTTTCGGCAGGATTAATAACAACTTTAACGCGGAAGTCCTCAATTGATTTGCTAAAAACAGCAGTCATTGGATCCTCGATATCAAAAATAACATCTCTTTCTCCCATCTTTGGATAAAATTCTGATACTCGGGGATAAGCGACTGTCCGAAAGGTAAGGCGTTCATTAATTTCAGTAAGCATTATGCTTATTCCCCCAGAGATAGTAATGTTGTATTCTTGCTCGGGCTTCCAGGAATCAAAAGGAGTGATAACTAAGGATTTATTTCCATTCAGCCAATGAAAGTTGACTTCCTCCTTTGGACTTATTGTCACAACACTGCTAGTTCGCTCCACTATCATTGGCTCTGAAAAGTTCAACTGCAGCGCCTCTCTGGGCGTGATGTCGCGATCTGATTCCAACTGGACATCAACCCGAAAGACCTGCGGATAGGCGCGGACACTGTAAACAATCCCCAGTACTCCGGCGATAAAAATAATTGCGGCTAAGATATGATGTATTTTGTGTTTTAATTTTTCGTCCATTATTTAAAAAAGAAAAGGGTGATGTTTCACCCTTTTAGTATAACATTAATTTTTCAATTTATTAATTTGTCTTCACTGCAAGGACAGTTCGGATGATGTTCTTGATCATCACCTTTTCCGCAGCCGGAACAAATTCCCTTTCCATTATTATTTTCGACAATTCCCTCTTTTTTTTTCTTTGCATTCAATTTTTCTATTGCTTCTACTATATCTGCCATAACTACCTCCTTAAATTTATTTCAAAAAAAGAACTGTTTATAATCAATTCGTTAATCTTATTATAGCTCACATTTCATTTGGAAAAAAGTCCCTTGGCTTCCTCCCAAACCTGCGGATAATTTTTCTTTTCTTTCAGCCAATACCACCACTCGGCTCCCCAGAGATAAATCGGCGAAAATCCCGTCTTTTCGGCAAATTCCACGTTGCTCCGGAGCTTTTCGGCGTTCATCGACTCAAGTTGCTCCTCCAGCGGCTGATCCACTGTCCAGCCGTCCAGCCAGGGCTCTCCCTGAAGCTCAACGATCATAATATTTTCCTGCCCGGCGAAAGTTTTGATCAGCCAGTATTTAAATTTAAAAAAATTGGGTCCAATGGGATAATCAAAGGCGATTCCCAGTTTTCCGCTTACCACTGAACGGTATAAAGTCGTTCCAAAAACATCGGCTCGCTTAGCTGCCTGGATCCACAAGCTCAATTCCCCGCTATCAGTGACAATAACCGGCCGGCTGGAATCCAGGTTTCGAACAAGAGCTAGCTCTTCATCAAGAAGTTTCACATCCAGCGGGGGGCAAATGCCAAAAGGAAGAAACGGTTCATTCTCTACTTGCCAATAAGTAACAGTGGGATTATTTTTATACCGCTTAACAACTACTTCAATGTATTCCAGTAATTCCTGCTTCTTAATTCCTAATTCCTGATTCCTAATCCATTCGGGCTCGTGGCATTCCGGCCAGCGGGGAACTTTTTGTCCGATTATTAAAATTACATCAACTTTTCTCTTTTCGGCCTCTGTCAACTGCCAGTCAATTTCAGAAAAATCAAAATAATCCGGATGCGGTTCAACGAAATCCCAGTATAAAGGAAGGCGAATGTGCCGCGCTTTCAAATCGTCCAGTAATGCCAGATACGCCTCCTTTTCGTCAAGGCCAATGGCTCTCGCGTAACGGGAGGAATAAGTGACTCCCAGTTCCGGTTTTTGGAAAGAACTTTTTACGGGAAGATTGAAATAAATCAAAAGAAGGCCGGTAAAAAGAAACAATAGTCCGCAAGTTATGACAATGACCTGAATAATTTTTCTAATCATTTCTTTTATGGCTTTAACAGTAAGCTCTCAATGGAAACTAGCGAAGAAACAAGCGCTACACCGATGGCAATAATGATAATCGCTCCAATTTTCTGTGCCCAGTCCCAGAACAGCAATTTTTCCGAAAACACTTTGGGGTGCCAAGTGGCTGCCAGCGTCGCCAAGATCAAAACGAAGACATATTGAGAGGAAACAAGCGCGTTAATCAGCGTGGCGCTTCCCAGCGACAGCGCGTAGTTAAAAAGAATGGAACTCGTTCCGCCAATTAGTTTATTGATTATAACTAACGCTCCCGTTCGGTATTGCGTATGGGTGGGACGACGAAATCCTCTTAAGCTGCCGATAATATCTTTTCTCCATTTTGGAATTATAAAAAATCCGGCGATAGCAACGGCTGACCCGAATCGCGTCCAAATGAAGCCGTTGAAAAAGGCCTGCTCATTATAGACGACCTTAAAAAGCAAATAGGCAACCGCCAGAACTACTCCCGACAGCAATGCGTAGTAAAACCCCGAGAAAAATTTTTTCCTGCCAAGCTGCAAAGGCAAATCGAAAGAAATTAAAAGCCCTCCGAAAATTAAGAGGACTGCTCCGATTAGCTGGACGCTGTTCAGCTTTTCCTGAAAAAAAACAATGGAAAAAAGATATACGGCCAGCGGGGTAACCGCGCCAATCACCGTCGCCACCCGGCTGGCCTCCGCTTTTTGGATGGCAAAATAAAGGGCCAGAATCCCGAAAGTAAAAAGCGCTCCAGACGTTAAACTGATGACAATTTGATAACCGGAAGGAAGTGAAAATCCAAAAGGAGCAAAAATCAGCGCACCTAGTCCTAAAAGACCGATGTAAAAAGAGTACACCGGCGGGGAGGAAATTCTTTTCGAGCCCAGGATGAATTTATCAAGAATTACCGCCAGTGCGCTAAGAAAGTAAGATGTGAGGGCGATGGATAACCAAGTCATTCACATTGTGTCACTGCGAGGAGTCCCGCCGTTCGGCGGGATAAACTCCGCGACATGACCATTTAACTTTTAGATTCCTCGGCTTCCTGCCTCGCCGGCGGGCGGGCACTCGGAATGACATTCGTTATTAAGCCGTTATTTTTTATTATCTCTTCATACGCGTAAAAGCTTTTCCTCGGCTTCCGTTCCAGCGTTTGGTAATCAATTTCAACAAGACCGAAACGCGGCCAAAAACCCTTGTCCCATTCGAAATTATCCATCAGCGACCAGTAGAAATAACCGCGCACATCCGCCCCTTCGTCAATAGCTTTTTTAATCCACTGCAGATGATTTTTGATAAAATCAGCACGCTTTTCGTCTGCGTCCGCCAACCCGTTTTCCGTCACATAGATCGGCAAATTATATTCCTTAAGCCATTTTAACACATGGTACAAACCTTCCGGATATATTTCCCAGTTAAGATCATTCACGGGCTTGTCACCTAATCGAATCTTTCTGGGAAATTTGAAACGATTATGAAAATAATACTGAACAGTAAGAAAATCATTGTATCCTTTCGTAAGATTAAGCATTCGCTTATTGACAAAGTAAAGGCCAACAGCCACGCTCAATTTGTCCAGCCAGGAATTTTTGCGATAAGGCTCAAAAGAATGGAGAGCATTGGCAAATCCCACTCTAGCATCTTTAGAAATTAAACGAATTATTTTATATGCTTCAATGTGAGCCCGAGCAAAGTTTCCATATAATTTCCAAGCGACAATAAGGTTTTTCTTTTGCGGCGGCCAATTCCCAATGCAGTAAGAGGCAGCTATTACTGATGTCGGCTCATTTAACGTGATCCAAAATTTCACGCTCTCCCCTAAATTTTTGACGACATATTGAGCATAACGGGAAAAAAAGAAAGGAAATTTTTTGCTTTCGCATCCTCCTTTTTCTTCCAGCCATAAAGGGTTGGTCCAGTGCCAAAGAGTGGCAAACGGCTCGATATTTCTTTTGCGAAGGGCCAGAATAACTTTCCGGTAATGTTCAATTTCTTTCTCATTGAATTTTCCCTCCTCTGGTTCAATCCTTGACCACTCAATGGAGAAACGATGAGCGTTGTGTCCGCTGGATTGCGCTAAATCGAAATCCTCTTCATAGCGGTTGTAATGATCGCAGGCCCGGCCGGAAATATAGTTTTCCGGGTTAAACATTTCCGGAAATTTTTCTTTTTGCCAATCCTGCCATTTATCTTTAGCTTCTTTAGCTAGACGCCCGGCGTTCTCCCTTTCCCACTGCGACCAATTATTAACATTATTTCCTTCTACCTGATGAGCCGACGTCGCCGCTCCCCAAAAAAAGTCCTTTGGAAATTGTTTCATAAGCCTATTTTACAACAATTACCCAATATAAAAAAGCGGCATCTCTGCCGCTATTTTAAGTTTTGCATTTTCAACTGTAATTTTGCGCTTTTCGCTTTGAACTTTTAATTTATTTATAAGCAATCTGATTGTAATAGCCGCTTACGTCGCTAATCCATTTCTTCACGCTTCCAGGATCATGCCCAGCGCAACTGGCACCGCATTTCCAGATCACCATCTTTTCCGGAGTGTTCAGTTTCCGGCTGACAAAAAACTGAAGCCGCTGGGCAACTGCTTCCACGCCTTCTTTGGGACTGGCAAAACATCCGTAGCCCAGTGCTGTTCCCCGACTGCCGCTGCCTTTGTATCCCCAGTAGTTGTAACAATTTTGTCCATCTTTTGAGGGGGTATGCTCGCCCCATCCGCTTTCCTTCTTAGCAATTCCCACCAGAAGGCCAGCTATCACCCGATCATATTCACTGATAAAGGGCACCATTTCCCGAATAGGATAATTTCCTACCAGCTGGTAGAGCTCTTCCTCCAGTTGCTGTTTTTCCAAGTTGCCGATTTTATTCTTAAGGCCGCAATTGGAAATATCCTTCCTTTTTTCCTTCCAAGGATCATTTCGCAGCAACTGGTTAGGTAAATCAGAAAGAAAACCGGCTTGCTCAAGGGAAATAACGCTTTCCTTATGTATCTGGATATAAAGGCGCGGGAACGCTTCTCCGCTTCTTAGCCAAAAAAAACAACCTAATACTAAGATTAGGGTCGTTAAGAGAATAATATCAGTTGATTGATGCTGGTTATTCTTCTCTCGCCTCCAGGAAATCAGCTTTTTCAGCCGATCCGTAAAAACACCCATACCTTGAATTCAATGCTTAAGTCCTCCTGAAAAACACGCTTCCTATCCTAGCATTAAAGGGAGTCGGGCGTCAAGAAAAATATGATTTTTTGGCTTCATAAAGCTTAATTTAGTTGTTAAGTTTCTCAAAATACATGCTTACGTCACTAATCCACTTGCGTACCGCTGCTACATCGTCCTTGTCGCAGGCCGAGCCGCATTTCCAGATAACCATCTTAGTCGGCGTATTCAATTTTTTATTTTTAATAAGCCATTCCAGCCGCTTGGCAACTGTGTCCACTGCGTCTTTCGGACTATTAAAGCAAGTGTGCCCGCCGGTGCCCATCAGGCGGCGCTGTTCCCGATAACCCCAGTAATTATAACAGTCCTGGCCGGCAAGTAACGGCACATGCACTCCCCAACTGCTTTCTTTTCTGGCAATGCCAATAAGAAAAGCCGCCACTATCCGGTCTTTTTTTACAATATAGGGAATCATTTTTTCTATCGGGTAGCCCTTAACCATTTTTCTTATTTCTTTTTCAAATTCCTCTTTTTTGGCACTTTCCAAGTCCCTGATAAGATTGGCAATGTATTCACCGTTTTCCTCTCCGCTTATATCAAAGCCGGCTGAATTTAGCACTAATGTTTCTTCTCCCAGCACTAAGCCAGTTGTTCCACTGGGATCCTGATATTGCGCCGCCTGGCTTACATCCCGGGCCGAAGCACTCAGTCCCAGATAGTGATAAATAAGCGCCATGGAAATCATTCCCAAAAGAACAGCGCTAATAATTGACATATTCCAGATTTGAGCTAGCGGCCACCGGCTGGCAATAAAAACTGGACGGCCGGAAACTGCCTCGCGAAGCGCTTGACGATGCTTGGCAAAAGTTTTGTAAAGAATATCTCCCGATTTCGGCCTGCCAGGTTGATAACTTTTCAAAATCCTCCGGTTCAAACTGTCTAAGCCCTTTATCACTTTATTGAAAATGACACCGCTTTCCATCAGTTTTTTCTCCTTGGGGGTTATATACAGTTTGGAGTCCTCGGTAAAAAAACACTCCATCCTCCGGCTGCGGGAAAATAGAGTGGATTTTATTTTTCCGGACTGAAAATTTTGAATTACTTTTTGGGTTCCGGGGAAGGGAATAAAATAAACGGCTTCTTTTTCAATTGAAGCGCTGTCAAAAAAATATCTTTCTTGCCTGTTTTTGTTCATCTGCGGATAAAATGTAAATAATAGGATTTTCTACGGTATTTCCGCTTCTTTCTTAAAAAAATCAACCACATCTGGCGTTCCGATAAGACACTTTCCCTGGGCGTAAAGAAACGGGACGCCAACTTTGCTTTTGTCCAGTCCGCATTCTTCCGCCCGCTGTTCCAGTTCTGCCGCGTTTTCCCGGTTGTGCCAGACCTCTTTTTTGGAAAAACTGACTTTCTCGGCGATTTTATTTTCCTCAAGAAATTTAACGACTTCCTGGCAATGAGAGCATTCCTGGCCGTAATAGTAAACGATTCCGTTCGCAGGAGATGCTGGTGCTTCGGCCTTTTTTGGCTGATTGATACCCCAAATAATCAATCCGCCAATTATCAAAAGGGTTACTCCCGCAATCGGAAGCACCCCTTTTTTCTTAAAAAGCGCGAAAAAACTCGGATTCTTTATTTTTTCCATTTTTTTCACTTTACGGCGCTACTTCTTTCCAGCTTGGACCGCAGTTCTTGGTCCCGGGGCAAACGGAGTTGCCGCAACTGTCATTGCAATTAGTGCCCTTGCAAATACTAGCTTCGCAGCCGGTGTTGCAAACACACACGGGGAGAGATGAAACATTGACTGTGAAATTTACCGTATAGCCGCTACTGGCGGAGGATCTCATACTCACTCCTTCGGAGCCGGGATTATCAGCTGTTAAAACTTTAGGATTAGTGCCAGACAAACTAACCGCGTTGTTAGGAGTATTATTGTCGCTCCAGAAGACAAGATTGGAATAGGTAATATCCCCGCTTGCATCGTCACACGCCGATGAGAGATTATGGCAGGCCTTCAGATTTAAAGTTTGACCAACTGTCATAGTTCTGGAAGACTCATTGGCAATTAAAATTCCACTGTCGCAGGCATTCACGCACAATTTTGTGGTAGATGATTGGTACTGAATGGGAACATGAGCGATGGTTTTGATATAATTTGCCGCCTTATTTAAACGACCGTATGCCATAAGATAAGCGTAAAGATTGCCATTGGAAAAACTACCGGGAGCGGTTCCTTTATCGCCGGATCCGGGAAAGGAAAGAAACGTTATGTCATAGATGAAATAATCATTAGAAGAAGGACCCGGAGGAACAGACGGAAAAGTATAGTAATTAACCGCTGAAAGCGAGGAAGGACTGACGATTCCTGATTCACTGCTTCCGTAAGGTTCAACTGTATAGCTGAACTGCTCACTGGAAATGCTGAACTGCAAGTTGTCCAGATTAGTAGCAGAGCCGTTTTCACAGACATTATTGGACAACATCCCGCTGAATGTTATCGGATTGCCCGCCCCGAACGAAGAATTGGGAACTGGATTTCCCCATTCCGTCAGATATAAACCTTCGGGGACACCAGAACTAGAATTATAATAATAAAAATCCATCACGACTTGCGAAGAGCGAGCTGGCAACACAGTGTGGGATATTCCCGCTGTCATATAGCATCCGGGACTGGCTTCTATATAATCAATAGAACCGAAATAAATATAGCGACTGTCTCCGCTAAATTGTCCTTGGCTTCCAGTGTTAAGCATGGGCTGAATCTCGTTAAACGAGGAATGAACTGTTTTAGGAAGCATAACATAATTTACATTTTTTAAAATTTCAAATATTCTGCAGCTATCACTGGGGGCAAAGGGGAAGGTGATAGGAGAATCAGTTATTATGAAGTGCCCCTCATCGCCATTCCGATCTCCTTTCAAGCGCAGTCCGAAATAGTCCGGGGTGTATTCCGCCTGGAAGCAGGGATTGTCTCCATAATCCTTTATTGAGTTATCTGTACAACCTTTACCGCCACCAGGATAATCCTGCGATTGAACCTCCGGAGAAAATCCAAGCAGTACTGCCGAAGCCAAGGCCAGGGTTCCGATAAAAACGAAGATTAACATAACATTCTGCCTTTTTCTGATCTTCCAGATTACCAAAGCACTGATAATTAGCACTAAAACAAGTGCCCCAACGGCGGCGATTTTTCCTGCCGTCATTTTTCCTTTGGCTTTTTCAACTTCAACTGGAGCTGATTTAGGTCCTTCCAGTAAGGAGGATAAATCAGAGGGATTGAGTTTGACTGAATAACTGTCCAGAGTTGAGTTATCCTTTGATATTTTCGCTTCAGCGCTTAAAACCGCGGCCAGTTTTTCTGGTTTCACATTAGAAAGATCAATAGCCACATTTTCCGTGAAAGTTCCGGAGAGCCGGATATCTTTTTTAGCCGAGCTAAGAATTTCCCCGCCATTCTTGATGTCAACAGACAGCGTTCCGGTTCCGGCATTGGACATATCCGCCGGCCCGGCGTAACTCACAGCGAAAGTTAATGCTTTCTTTCCAATTTCCCCTTGAGAGGAAGCCAGTGAAACACTTAGTATTTTAGCGCTCACTCCTTTCACTACCCAGCGGAAATAGACCTCATTGGAAACAGCTTCATTTGTTTGGAGATCAATGATCTGGATTCTGGCTAAATACGATCCTCCCGGCTTATCTATTTGAGGAAGAACGATGGTTAAATTGCTTTTGCCAGCTGAAACAGCTAAATCTTGAGTTTCTTCTTTTAATTTTTCCAGTAAGGTATCGCGGTAATAAACCTGAGTTTTTATTTTGACATTTTTGAGATCAGTTTTATTCTCTACCGTAAAAGCGGCTTCTATCTTGTCTCCCTTATCAACACTTACTCCTTCAATGGGAGAGCCGGCGGCCGTTCCGTTCGCCAGCAATTTAGTATCGGAAATGGAAAGATATTTCCCGCTGGCGTCAGTCACCGTAATTTTGGCGCTTTTCCAACTGGCCATCGTGCCAGATGATCGGAATGCTTCGATTAGGAACAGGTGTTCGCCGGATTGGAGATTAAGGGGAACAACGTAACTAAAATTAATATTCTTTTCCCCTAGGATGCCAAGGGAAATAAAATCTGGAGATATTTGAGTATCAATAGGAACACGGGGTGTGTTGTCAATATACCCTTTCCCTGTGTCTCCGGCTGGCTTCTCAAAGAGCCGCATTTTGTAGCGCAAATCAGAAACAATTTGGCCGCTGTTATTTACCAGCGTAAAGCTTCCCGTCAGTTTTTCTCCCGCCTTAACAGTACCGCTGCCTAATTTAATATCCTTGATTTGAATTTCCGTAGGACTGGCATTCATCCCGCTGTTTCCCGTCTGGGCCGAAGCTAGGAAGGGAATCAGCCCCAAAAACAGGAATGGCGCTAAGGCAAAAAGATAAACTTTTTTGTTTTTCCGCATATGTTTTTTGTTTACGCTTTAGTTAGTTAACTGCTTGAAATTATACCATATTTTTCCTCCTTAACAAAAAGGTAGCTGTGGATAAAATAATTAGCGCTATTGATAATATTTGCCCCAGCGTAAGCCAATTATTTGCCAAAATTGCTCCTTTCTCCGGCTCGCGGAAAAATTCTATAAAAAATCTAAAAAAACCGTAGCCGAAAAGATATAACATAAAGCATGGAACATGGAACACTTTATTTTTATATTTTATTCCATTTCTCAATGCCCAAAGAATGGCAAACAGCACTATTCCCTCCAGAAATGCTTCATAAAGTTGCGAAGGGTGGCGCAGCAGTCCCAGTCCATCAGCCGGAAAGTACATTCCCCACGGCAGATTTGTCGGCACGCCATAGAGCTCGCCGTTTAAGAAATTTCCTATCCGACCGAAAAAGTAGCCGGCGGGAACGGCGGGAATGACAAAATCGGCCAGCTGCCAAAAATTAAGATTATTTCTTTTGGCGAACACAAGGCCGGCAATTATCACTCCGACAAGCCCGCCAAAGTAGCTCATTCCGTAAAAACCGGTATACTCAAAGCCCGCAATCTGCAATCCGTAACCCTCTATGCTAAACGGCAAAAAAATTTCCAAAGGATGTTGAAGATAATACGGCAAACCATAAAAAATAACATAGCCCAGCCGCGCGCCAATAAGTAATCCTATAATCAAATAAATCATTAAATCCGGAATGGAAATTTTATTTGGCGACTCTTTTATTCTATATTTAAGTAATAAATACACTGTCAGGAAACCCGCTAAATACATAATTGAGTACCACTTAACAGAAAAAGATCCGATTGAAAAAACAATCGGATTGATGTGTTCAGGAATATGTTGATACCATTCAAGCATTATAGTCCTTTAATTGCCCTTTAAACTCAATCGCGTAAATCTCCCAAAGGGTGAGAAAAAGCGCCATGATAATGGGACCGATGAGAAAACCGGGAAGGCCAAAAACCGCCAGTCCTCCCAAAGTGGCGAAAAAAACCAAAAGAGGATGCATTTGAGTGTCACGCCCCACTAACTTGGGCCGGAGCAGGTTGTCAATGGTGGAAATAATTCCTAATCCCACCGCTAAAATTAAAATTCCCTGCCAAACATTGCCCAAAAGAATCATAATAACGCCGGCTGGAAACCAAACGACGGCCGGACCCACCATCGGAACGAAGGAAAAAATCAGCATCAGCACCGTCCAAACAACCGGTGAAGAAACACCAGCCGCCGCCAAAGTAATGCCCCCGATAGTTGCCTGAATAATGCCAATAACCAGCGACCCTTTGAGCGTAGCCCGGGTAATGGAAACAAATTTATCAATGAGCAGTTTTTCGTGAACATCCCGCAAAGGACTAAGTTGCGTAATTTTCCGAACTAACTTACCTCCGTCAGTTAAAAAGTAAAAAAGAGTAAAAAACATTACGAAGGTCCAAAAAATAAAATGGACTGCGCCTTGGTAGGTTTTTTGAATGATATTCAGCGCTCCTTGGCTGATGTTTTTGAGAGAATCAATTGTTTCTTTCTGCTGGAAAAGTTTCTCCAGTTCAAAATTTTGAACGAGGGGAAGATTTCTAAAATACTGCAATCCCTTATTCAGTTGTTCGGGAAAGACCGTTTCCCCGGCGGAGATGTCTTTTACTAAAGAAGCGACTTCATTGGCTACCAGCCCCAAAATTACAAAGAAAGGGGTGACGATTACTATTATTACCAAAAGAGAAGTAAGCAAAGCGCTCACGCCGGAGCGATTCCCGGTAATTTTGAGGAAAAAGCGGTGGGGTTTTTGAAAAATGACGGCTAAAATCGCCGCTGTTAAAACAGCCGTGAGAAACGGCTGGAAAAGAAAAAAAGCGATCGCGCTCACTAAAACGAGAACAAGAAAGAAAAAATATACATTAAAATTGCGAAGTTCCATTCGTTTTGAAATAAAACCGGCATCTGCTAAAATTATATCATAGAGAAAACTAATATCAAATTTAAGAAAAATGGAGCACCAGAAAATTTCAGTGGTCATTCCCTGCTTTAACGAGGGAAAGACGATTTATCAAAATATCAAAAAAATAAGCGAATACCTTGTCCAGAACTTTTCCGATTTTGAAATTATCGTTGTCAACGACGGCAGTACTGACAATACTCTTTCAGAATTGCGCATCGTCAAGCAGGAAGTGCCGCTCAAAATCATCAATAACGAGCAAAATGAAGGTAAGGGCAAGGCAGTGAGAGACGGAATTTTGGCGAGCAGCAATGAGATTGTGATGTTTCTGGACGCTGATCTGGCTATTCCTATCGAGGAACTGGGAAAGTTTATGGAAGAATTAAAAAAAGGCAACGACATTGTCATTGCTTCCCGCTTTATTCCCGGTCTTAAAATTTTAAGGCCGGTCTTGTGGTATCGCAAAATAATGGAAAGAATATTTAGAGCCCTGCGAATGATAATGCTCAATTCCTGGAAAGTCAAAGACACCCAGTGCGGCTTCAAGGTTTTTCGGAAAGAAGTCGCTCAACGGATATTTTCTATGGCGACTATCAACCGTTTTGCTTTTGACGCGGAAATAATCTTTGTCGCCAAAAAATTCGGCTACCAAATAAAGGAATTGCCAATTTCTCTTCAAAATCCGCCGAAAAGCCATGTCAGAATTTTCCGCGATTCTATCAATATGTTTTTTTCCCTCATAAAAATCCGCTTTAACGACTTAAACGGAATATACAAATGGAAACAGAAAGTAATTACCGAAAAAAACTAATCGTCTCGGCTGACGATTTTGGCCTAAGTGGCAGGGCAAATGAAAATATTTTGAAATTAGCCAGGCTCGGAAAAATTGACCGGGTCTCTATTTTAATTAACGGATTTGTTTTAATGGAAGATATTAAAGAGCTCCAGAAAAGTAATGTTAAGATTGATTTGCATCTCACTTTTCCGGAAGGAATAAGAAAAAGAAGGGGAATAATTCGCCGTTCTTTCGTGTTTCTTTCCAAATACGCTCTTCACAAGTCAAGCGTTTCGGTTCTCGAAAAAGAATGGCGAAAACAGATTGACTTGTTTTTTGAAAATTACGGCCGCGCGCCTGACGGCCTGAACTCGCACGAATACATTCACTTTTTTCCCGCCTATTTTAAGATAGCTGCCGGCCTTTGCGAAAAATATAACATTCCATACCTGCGCTTCGGAAAAAAAGGCGTGATAAAAAACAGCAGCGCCGTTTCCAGAATACTAGGCATCCTTTGCGAAAAAAACAAGCGTGCCTTTTCAGCTTCGGGATTGCTGACTTCGGATTACCTGATCAGTCTTGACTGGATAAAGGACGCGCAAAAATTAAAAAACTCCTTCCCGAAAGGAACAATTGAAATTGTTTGCCATCCGCAAAGAGAAAAAGAATTTAAAATAATTAGACAGAATTTCTAAGCCAGCCAACGCCTGTGATCCCCGCTAAACTTTCATTCACTTCCTATTCCTTGCAGCAATCCATTATCTTTTCAATGATATTTCCCAATTTTCCCCAGAGGGTGATTTTTTTTCCGCCGGATGGAGAATCATCTCTCGGAACTATCACTTCCAAATTTTCTTCCTTATTTTCTGCCTCGCTTTCTATGTCTTTAACTCCCAACAAATCAAGATTTAATCCCCAGAAAATATTCCAGAGAGTATAGGCCTTGTCAAATAATTCTCTGGCCTCTTTTTCTTCACCCACGCCTAACTTTTTCGTTCCAACCTCAATAAAACGCATCGCCGCCGCCAGCAGGTGCTTGGAAATGCACCATACCTCTCCTTTGGTATTTTTGACAATCTTCGCCAGCATTTCTTTGCGCATTTCTCTTACTTCCCCGAGAAGCTGCAAAAAATTATCGTCTTTTGTTTTTTGATAGGTAAAGTAAAAATGTTCTTCCAGTGAAATCAAATTCATTACTCCGATTCCCAAGTCCTCTTTGGAGGAAAGATCAAGCTCATGGCTTTTTTCCTTCAGAACTTTTATTCTGTCAAGAAGGTTACGAACTTTTTCTTCATTATGAGTAGTCATAAAAATCTAATAAAAAATTAAAGCATCCAATAAAATACAGCACTTATCGCCAGCAGTCCAGCTAAAGGAATAATAATACGCTGGTAATGAAAATATATCTGGCCGTTATGGCGGGAAATAGCAAAATCATTTATCTTAGCAATGAGGAAAAGCATCACGGCTCCCGCCAAAGAGCCGGCAATTACCCTAGGAAGTCCCAAAATAATAACAGAGGAATCCCAAGAAAGCTGCCTATAGATTGGGAAAAAGGAAATAAGCCAAGTTGCCAGCAGAATAAGCCAAAAACTGAAAGGGAAACCCTTCCCTTTTTTAATTAAAAATTTATTAAGGACAACCGAAAATGACACGATGAGGGCTCCAATCCACAAGCCCAGAATAAATTCATCAACTCCCAGCAGACGAGCCAGTCCCAGACCACCGGCTATTCCTACCGGGCAAAGAGGGCCGCACATACAGCATTATGTGAATTTTAACTTTTACAACTGTTTTATTATACTCTGTTTTTAGAGTTTAGAAAAGCGATCGCTTCCCAACCAGTCGCTTTTCTAAATCATGTCTTCAATTATTCCCGTCAGTCGGAAAATGCCAAATACGCTGGAATGAAAAATCCGATAACAGGAACAATGGTTAGGACTCCCACCCAATCGGGCTTATTGCGGGCCTTGGCAATTTCCATCCAGACCAAAATGCCGATGACTATGTTTGCCAAAGGGATTAAGAAAAGAATGAGCCACCATAACGGCTTTTTGGCAATTTGGAGTATCAGGATCATATTTAAAATGGGAACCCAAGCGAACCAGGAATTGGCGGTAGCGGTTTTTCTGGCGATGACCATAAGACAGACCGCAAAGTACACATAGATAGTAAGAAAAATGAGCAGTGGAATTAATCCGAAAATTGCCAAAAGTCCTATTCCGGCTTCCGGCGGCAAAGTAGGCTGATAACTAGCTGAATAGTCCATAGTTTTCACCTCCTTTCAATTAAATTAATTCTTGCTTTTATAATAGCACGATCTTCGGCCGAATAAAAAATCATTTTTGGCATTTTGGAAATTTAGGGAGAGCATTTTTCCCTGAACATTTTCAGATCCTCTTCGGTAAGTCCGACATTTTGCTGCCCCAGTTGCGGATACATTATCGACTGCAGATTTCTGGCGTGATCAAGCCCCAAAGAGTGGCCAAACTCATGCGCCAAAATTAATATCAGGTCTTTTTCATCAAAAAATTGATAAACATCAATGACTGATCCACTTTGATCGGACTTGTAAAGTCCCGTCATAAACTCTTCCCGGGACTGCTGAATCTGGTTCAAGTCCCCTGCTTTCAGATTGACTCTGGCCGCTAAGCGATTAAGGATTCCAGCCAAGGTATTAACTTCCCCGACTAGACCATTTATCTTTTCTCTTTCCTGTTCAAGAGAATCGTGCTGCTGGCGAAGACGATCCTCATCCTTTTTCAGTTGATTATACAATAATTCTAACTCTTTTTTCTCTTTTGCTAATTTGTCGTATTCATCTTCAGGAGCTCCCCCGCGCGAACTCCAGTAACTTACTTTCTGCTCATAGGATTGGGCGTGCTTTTCATACGTCTCCGCTGATTTTTTAATTTTATTTTGTTCTTTTTCATAATTAGACAAATCCTTTTGGTATTCCGCTTCCCTTTTTTCCAATTGTGCTTTCAGTTTTTCGTATTCCGCTTTAATCGCATTGTATTTTTCTTCGTCCGTCCCGATTTCAGAAAGAATTTCCTTGATTCGCTTTGTCTCCGCCTGCCTTTCATCAAAAACAAGATTCACTTTTAAGTTGCCGCTTTCATCCAACTCAAAAATGTTCAAATTGAGCGGCTTCTCCCAGACATTTTCGGCTTCCCGCATCGCTTTAGTAAAATCACCTTCGGAAATGCCAAAGGCCTGATCGAAAGATCCGAGACGGTAGGTTAAGGGAAGACGGCAATCTGGACCATCCGGGATAAATTTCCCCGACTGGGAAAATTGATTTTTGTGAAACACTGAAAGATAGATAAGAAGCACGCCCAGCAGCGCCGCTACCCCGCTTACTAGCATTAAACTTTTTATAATCCTGATCATTTTTTCATTACTTAGAAGATTGCCTCGGACTCTTTCTTTCGGCTTCTGCTTTTCTTACTCTGGCCTCATTTAAACCAAAGTGATGGGCGATCTCGTGCCAGACGGTATTTTCTACTATTTCCCTTATCTTTTCTTCACTGCCAGCCACTTCTTCAATTGATTTTTGAAAAATAGTAATTTTGTCCGGCAAAACCGCTGTGTAATTAGCCCCGCGAACAGATTGGGGCACTCCCTCGTAGAGTCCAAACAAAGTCCAGCCGCGCCGGATGTTGAGCTTTTTTTTCTGGGACGGAGTGGGTTCATTTTCCACGACAATAGCAACATTATCCAGCTTCTTGATAAATCGATCTGGAAGGGCGCTTATTCCCTCCGCCACCAATTGTTCAAATTTTTTTCGTTCCATTATAGATTATTTTAACATGCCCGAAGAGAAAAAAGAAAGGCCGCTAATAAGCGACCTTGTTAACTTTAGTGTATTTTGATTTAATGCTCTCTATTTCTCCTCGTAATTTTGGATTCTTTTTTAATTCTTCCTTAATTTTCTTGCACCCATGCAGAATGCTTGTGTGATCTCGCTTGTCGAGAAACCGGCCGATTTGCACCGATGAATAACAGAGATCCTCAAACAGCAGGTACATAGCTACCTGGCGCGCGTGATCAGCTTTCTTGTCCCGGTTATGGAGGATGATTTCTTTCAGCGATATTCCGTACGACTCGCTGACAAAATGGAGAATTTCCTTGTAATCCACGCCATCATCAACTTCCACGAAAGGAAAAATCATTGAAGAGTTATCTCTCTTTATATAACTGCCATCAGATGTTTTGGGAGAGCAAGGACTAAGGCAGGTGTTGCCTTTGTTGTACATTGAGAGGGGCATTTTGCAGGTAGCGCACCGCCGCTTCTTTTTGCTTTCTGGCTCACCGTTCATAGCATAACCTCCTTTTTTCAAAGAACATTTTTAATTTTCTAAATTCTAAAGTAATAGCCGAAAAGCTAAAGTATTCCTAAAATTTTCTTCACTCTCTCAACAATATCTTTTAATTTCCATTCCGCTTTTACCAGATATTCGTCAATGCCTATCTCCAGCGCCTCGGCCAGGCGCCCCGCATCGCTGATATTGGTCAGCATCACCACTGGGACGTGCTGCCCCCAGTGATCTCTTTTAAGTTCGTGAAGCATGGCCGTGCCATCCATTTTCGGCATAATGATATCAAGAAGGATGAGATCAGGGTGATTTTTCAGCGCCGACTCCAGCCCTTCCACTCCATTAATGGCCTGGAGGACATCAAAGTTCTCGGACTCAAACTTTTCCACTAATGCTTCCAGAAGAGCTGTATCGTCCTCGATAATTAAAATCTTTTTTTGTTATTATTTTTTCCTTGCATCATTTTGTTGCAAATTCTTGAGTTTCATATCTCTAAATTATCACTAAATCGGAAAAATAACAACTTGGTCTTTTTCCGGCCGCCTGCAAAAAAGCACCCTCGAGAGGGTGCTTTAGCTGTTTAAATACCTCTTCTAGCCGGACAACTAAAGGCCTATTTCCGAATCGGAAAGTTCATTGTCTTTAAAATCATCCGAATTGACTGAATCAGCTTGCGCATCCATCCGGTTTAATTCGTAATCGAAATCAATGGCGGCTCCTGCCGCGGCGGCCTGGGATCCGGTTTCTTCCGTTTCAGTGACAGCGGCAGGCGTTTCAGACGCCGGTACTTCTTCTTCCATCGCGGGGGTTGTCGCTGGAGCAGCTGGCGAAGGACCGGCAGTTTTATTTCTCAAAAAGTAAAACCCGAGGATTAAGGCTCCGATTAGAGTAATGATAGCAATCCCGACGATTATTAATGCGGTTTTTTTCCGGCCTTGAGAACCTAGTTGAGATGTTTCTGGAGCGTCCATATTTTTAAGTTATTGTGAAAATTTATTACTGGTTAGTGGAGGAAGGTTCTTGGTTGCGAATTTCCCGAATATCTCCGCGAATAACAGTTTTGTAATAATTCTTGAAACTGATGATGTCCTGGCGGACGGCCTTTAGTTTATTGCGCGTTTCAACTATTTGGGTCTTGACTTCGGCATCCGTGTGATCGCAAACATAGTTCCGGTCCTCTTTTAGTTTATTAATCAGGGCGTCGTAATCCGCCAAAAACTTATCGGCTTTTTCTTTCAATATTTTAAGGTCACTTTCCAAGTCGGTTGTGTCGTAGCCGCGAGCATCCAATCTTTCGGCGAATTTTTCCAGCCGGGTTATCAGATTGTTGTACGCGCTCCAGTGCTTTTCTTTTCTTTCCTCAAACTTACTTATCCTTCCATCCAATTTGCCTTTCAGCTTCTCACATCTGGCTTGGAGAATATTTTCCAGCACTGCGGGATCTATTTTCTTTTTCCAGATGTCGGGAGGCCAGAGTGCCAAAGAAACACCGGAAGAGGCGATAAAAAACACTATCGTCGCCACGCTAATTAAAATTGTTTTTTTCATATTTTTCAGCTGCCGCGAGGCAAGTTTTCAATAATTAACAATTCCTGATTAAATTATACAACTGTCTTGAGTTTTGTCCAACCAAGATTCTGGATGCGCAATTTGGCTTCGCGGAAAGATAAAACTGGAACCTGCGTTTAAAAAAAATTAATGCTGATGAATATGGCCTCTTTTTACTAACAAATAATAATTGACTGGATAGGCGGCTACGAATCCTGCCACTGCCGAAATTGCAAACCCAATCCAAAATATCGGTGCTGAAAAGCTGGCGTACAGCAGGCCGGGTATAAGAAGAGCTGTTATATTTTCCGCTGTTTCCATGACTGTAATGCTTATTGTGTCGCTAACCACTGCAATTCTCGTGGCATTTTTAAAATTTATGCCTTTTTTCAAAAGCGGCATTATTGTCAAACCGTAACCTCCTAAAAATCCTAGAATGATTCCTAACGCCATTGTTGGCAGTACTGGCCAGTTTAATACAGTTCCTATCATCAACCCAAGAGTATCTCCGGCGCCACAGCCCGCGACGCAATGAAGCGTTATTTTTAGGGCGAGTTTCTTATTTCCAGTAATTTTGTGATTTATTTCTTGCATATTGTCAATTATACTACAAAGCAGATTATGTATGCGAATACGAAAACCCCCCGAAATTGCATCGGAGGGTTTTCTTTGAAGCGCGTATCTTTAATTATACGCGGGTTACTTTGGTAGCGTTCGGCCCCTTGGGGCTGTCGGTTACCTCAAACTGAACTGCATCTCCTTCTTTCAAAGAATCAAACTCCACGCCTTGGAGCTCCTTCGAGTGAAAGAACAGATCCTTTTCCTCGCCCTCGCGAGCAATAAAGCCGAATCCGCGATCGCTGATCAGTTTTTTGATTGTTCCTTTTTCCATTTTTTCAAGTGATAATTATTTATATACGCACACGGTATAATGCAAAGAAAAGCTCGACGACGCTGCTATTGCAAACCATTGTGATGAGTCAATTATGGCATTCAATTAACTTTCTGTCAAATTAGTTAATATTTACCCTAAACGGGAAACTCTTGTTTCCCGACCCTCTTTAGTTTGCAAGTAAACTTTCAAGTTATTTTTTCTTTCTCGTGCTGCTTCTTTTCCCCTTTATAGTAATTCCCCACTTTTTCATGCAAGCATCATGTTCTTTTTTACTGCCGCAACAGCCATGCTTTTTGTGCCATTTTTTGTGTTCGGCTTCCGTAACAACTATTCCTTTCCCGGATTTTTTTGATTTTTTCAACATAAATTTATCTTTATAAATTTAACCTCGACCTTTTCCGCTTATTACTACTCAAGCCGTAAAGTTTTCTTTCACTCCGCTAAAAATCCTGAACAGGAGTAGATTTAGTTAATTAATTCTACCTTATCTGAATATTTTGTGCCGAGAAAGTTCCATCAGAATTATTTTTGCCATTCGGGTTATTCCTGCCTCGCCGGCAGGCGAGCGGGTGTTCATTAGTATATTGGGGTTGCTTATTCATATCTCAATGCCACTATCGGACTTAGATTCGCCGCCCTCCGCGCCGGATAAAATCCAAAAATAATTCCCACCGCCGCGGAAACTCCGAAAGCCAAAAAAATTGCAAAAAGCGACACTTGAGTAGGCAAATTGGAAAAATTTGAGATGGCAAGCGAGGCGAGCCACCCGACAAAGATACCGATTGCCCCGCCAAAAAAAGTAAGCAATACCGCTTCCGAGAGAAACTGCAAGTTAATATAAATCTTTCTTATTCCTACCGCTTTTCGAAGCCCAATTTCGCGTGTTCTTTCGGTGACAGTCGTAAGCATCATATTCATAATGCCAATACCGCCAACGAGAAGGGAAATACCAGCAATGGAGGAAAGAAGAATAGTGAAAGTATCAGTAATATTGGAAGCAGTGGCAATGATATCATTCTGGTTAATGATATTAAAATCAGCAAGCAGTGGATCGGAAATTTTGTGCTGCTCAAGAAGGATGTTATTTATTTGTTCCTGAACGGCTGCCATAGAACTTTGATCCTGGGCGGCTATACTGATAGTTGTCACAAAATTGTCGCCGGACAAAAAATGCTGGGCCGCGGTCAGGGGAACATAAATCGCGTCATCCGGATTGGCAAAGCCGGTGCCGCCTTTAGCTTGCGTCACCCCGATCACGTCGAAGTCAACATTTTTTATGCGAACAGTCTGGCCAAGAGGGTTAGCGTTTGCGCCGAACAAATCATCCCGGGTGCTTGATCCTAAAATGGCTACTTTAGCGGAACTCCTGATTTGCTGTTCGTTAAAAAAAGATCCAATATCCATTTTAACATTGCGGGCTGCCAGATAATCCTGAACTGTTCCGATTACCTGAGTATTGGTGTTTTTCCCTTTGGCATTAACTTGATAGCGTCTCGTCACTTCGGGAGCGACCGCTTTGGCTGCCTGCAACTGACTTTTAATGATATTCGCGTCCTCTAGAGTGAGAGTTTGAGCGCTTCCTCTTCCTTGACTGACAGCGGTCCCGCGCTGAAAACCGGGAGTGACGATAATCAAGTTTGAACCAATCGCCTCGATGCTTGTCTCAATGGAACTTTTAGCTCCCTGGCCAACAGCAATCATGGCAATGACAGAAGCAATCCCGATAACAATGCCCAAAATAGTAAGTCCCGATCGAGCCTTATTTCCAGAAAGAGAGCGAATTGTTTCAGAAAGTAAATCCTTAATCATTATTTTTTTTGTCTTTTTCGATTAGGCCATCGCGTACGTAAATTATGCGTTTGGCAAATTCAGCAATTTCTTTTTCGTGAGTAATAAGAATAATAGTATGGCCTTTTTTATTGAGTTCCTGAAAAGTTTCCATCACCACCCGGCTGGTTTTGGTGTCCAAATTTCCCGTTGGCTCATCGGCGAGAATTATTGAAGGATTATTTACCAGCGCCCGGGCAATGGCTACCCTTTGAATTTGCCCACCGGAAAGCTGATTAGAAAAACTTCCGAATTTTTCTTCTTCCATTCCGGCATATCTTAGGGCTTCTCGAGCTTTTATTTCTCGTTCTTTTTTCGAGGTATCAGAATAGAGAAGTGGCAGCATTACATTGCGCAGCGCCGTAGTTCGAGGAAGCAGATTAAACGACTGAAAAATAAAACCGACTTTGTTTCTACGGAGATCAGAAAGGTCGTTTTCGCCGAGCTTGGAAACTTCCTGGCCATCAAGAAAATACTGGCCGTTTGTCGGCCAGTCAAGCGCGCCCAAGATATGCATCAGCGTTGACTTTCCGCTTCCTGAAGGACCGATGATAGCTACAAATTCGCCTTTTTCTACCCGGAGTGTAATGCCTTGCAGCGCGGCGGTTTCTACATCTCCGTTTTTGTAAATTTTAACCAGGTTCCTGCATTCGATCATAAAAAATTAATCCCGGCGAAATCCTCCGCCTCCTAAACCAGGAATTCGAAAACCGTCGCCAGAACTGCTGGAGCTCGTCGAGGCAGCGGTGTTAGGATTGATGGTTTGGGTAATTACCTTATCACTCTCGGAAAGACCGCTAATAATTTCCGTTTCGGTGTTGTTGGAATCACCGATTTGTACGGTCTTTTGAACTGGAGTGTTGTTTGTCAAAACTTCGACGTAAGTGTTGCTTCCCTCTGTTTTCACGGCGCTTGAGGGAACAAGAAGAACGTTCTGCTTTACGTTATTAATAATATTAGCGGACACGCTCATCTCCGGCTTGATCCTTAAGTCAAGAGTGTCGAAACTTAAAGTGATGTTATAAGTGACTACACCTTGAGTAATTGTTCCGAGCGAGTCCATTTTTTCCACTTTCCCGGTGATGGTAAGGCCGGGAAGTGCGTCAAAGGAAAGCGTCGCCTTTTGCCCGATGCTTACGCCGGGAATATCCACTTCATTAACTTGAACCTGCGCCTTAAGAGTAGCGAGATCCCCAATGATAATCGACGCCAGCGCATTACTCGAGCTTCCCGAAACCCGGCTTAAGTCGTCACCGTTTTTTATATTCACCGCATTTACTGTTCCAGTAATCGGTGCTGTAACTTTACGCTTGCCAGCTTGAGTATACTGGTAATTCAAATCGGAGAGGGCAGCCGCTATGCTTTTCTGGGCGGCTTGAACCGAGGCCTTGGCCGCTTCCAGCTTCTCTTTATTAATCTTGCTGTCATCATCGTGGTAATCTTCCTTGGCCTGTTTTTCCGAGGCCTCCGCTGATTCGAGTGAACTTAAAGCGCTCTGGTATGATGCCGTAGATTTGGCAACGTTCACTCCTAATTGGTCATTGACAATATTAAAAAGAAACTGACCCTTGGTCACTTTTTCTCCCACGCTCACCGCCAAATCCGCCACCGTTCCGGTAATCGTCGGATCAACGGTAGCGCTTTGGTCGACAATAACGTTGCCGCTGGCTGAAACGGAAGAAGTAAACGTTCCCTTTTCAGCAGTTGCGGTAATATATTGCGTTTGTGCCGCAGTACTGTGCGTTTTGCGATAGTAATAAACTCCCCCGGCTATTGTTATCACAATTGCAATAATTACATACGGTTTCTTAATTACAGAGAGTTTCATAATTATTAAAATTTAAAAACATCCGTGTCATTTCCGCCAAAGGCGGGTCCGCCTTTGGCGGGCGCATGAGCAAAATCACCCTATTGATTATTTTGATTGATGGGAAACACGCGAATTAAACTCGCATTCATCACTCCATCATTCCCCGGCTGGCCGATAACTGCTATCTTGTCGTCAATTTTAAGATCGCTTAATTTCAAATCATCACGCCCGGATTTGATAACAGTTTTGTCAGTAACGGCCACGGTGTTTTCTTTATTGTCCCTGTCTTTAATGATCAAACTGCTATCCGAAATAGAGATTATTGTTCCGGCAATTCCGTGGGGATTTCTGAAATCGCGTCCGGAAAACTCGCGCATCATCGGTCCCATAAAACCCATCGGGCTCGGATGTCCCATTCTTGGACCGATGAAATTCATCTCGTAATTTTTTCCCCAGTCGCAGGAAAACTTGGCCTTGTGAAAACCAGTAAAGACCCCGCCGGCGAAACTTCCAAGCATCAAAATTATTATTCCCAGTATCATGGCCGAGACAATTAATATTTTTGATTTTCCGCTTGAAAAACAAGGGCAAAATCTTGATTTTTGTTCCGGTTTTGTTTCCGGTTTGTTTGTTTCTGGAGTATTCATATTATTATTGGCACGACAAATACTGCATTGCTATGCAATATTGTAGTGGTTATTATGGTTATGGCCATTTAATTTCAGGTAAAAATTAAGGAATAAAACTAATGTCAAGAAAGGAATTAGCGTGCCGATCGCGTACGCGACAGGGAATGTTTCCAAAAGCGAAAGCGCGAAGTCCTTCCAAAAAACGGCGATTGTCCTCGTATCGGAAAAAGCGAGTTTAGCTAAATTCCAAAAACCGGATTGAGAGAGATTGTCCACAAAATGCAGCCCGGCGAAAACCGCCAAAAAAAGTGACGCCAGAATTCCGCTGTAAAAAAACGCTCTTTTTCTTTTAATGATTTTTGCTTTTTCAAATTTGATTTCGCGCAAAATAGTGCTTTGAAGTTCTGAAGGCGGATCAAGCTCCTTTATGCTTTTAAATAGTTGTCCGGTTCTTGTTTCCATATTGCTTAATACGATTAAGAAATTAAAATGGATGCGTTAGCTCTCTAAGGTTTTTTTGATCGCCGAAAGCGCCCTTTGGTGCCGGCTTTTGATAGTGTTATAGGGTTCGCTCAAAATTTCGGCGATTTCTTGAAGTGAAAAATCGTCTTTATAACGCATGAGTAAGATTATCCGATACTGGTACGGAATTTTTAAAAGCGCGGCTTCCAGCTCTCTGGCCGCGTCGGCTTTTTGCAAAAGTTCATCGGGTAAAATTTCATCTTCGGGGATATTTTTCAGTTTGTTATCTCCTTCTTCATCAGTAAACGCGGAAAACGGAATCGTTTTTTTCTTTTTCAAATAATCATAGGCAGTATTTTTGGCAATGGCAAAGAGCCAAGTTCTGAAATTTTTGTCTTGATCAAAGCGGCGCATATTTTTCCAGACCTTAATAAAGGTAATTTGAGTCAGATCGTCCAGCGCCGAAGCGTCATTTGTCAGCCGATACAGAAAATTATAAACCGGTTTAAGATATTTTTTCACCAGTTCTTCAAGCGCCGTCTCGTCGCCCTCCAAAAAATTTTTGACTAATTGTTGGTCGGTTTGCCCCATAAATTTTTCATCCGCTTATTCTAGCATAACATGGTTATTTAATAAAGATTAAAAAACAAGGCCCGTTATGGCCTTATCTTCTATGCTCCGCGGGATAGACGCTGTTAGAACCTGTTTGATGATGGCGTAGTTACCCCACTGTGCTACTCACTATATCCCCAAGACCAAATTAAATAAGTATCCCGTGAAAATAATTCCCAACCCAACAATACTGGCAAAGATTAGAATTAGCTTCACTTTCATTACTTTTTTCAAAATCATAAATTCTGGAAGGGATAAGCCAGTAACTGCCATCATAAAAGCCAGGGCTGTTCCCATACTCACTCCCTTTTCCGTCAGCACGCTCACGAGCGGTATTATGCCAGCCGCATTGGAGTAAAGCGGAATTCCGATAAGCACCGCCAGGGGCACTGCATACCATTTATCAGATGAGGCATATTGAACCAGAAAATCCGTTGGCACATAGCCATGAATCCAGGCTCCAATGCCAATTCCTATAATGATATAAAGCCAAACTTTTTTAATTATTCCGAGCGAATAACTTCTAGCATAATCAATTCTTTGTTTCCAAGTCATTTCTGGCAATTTCAATTGTCCGTTAAATTTACTTTTATATACGAATTCTTCCACCAAATTTTCAACTTTTAGACGTCCAATAACAATACCTGAAAGAATGGCAATGATAAGACCGCTAACGATATAGAGCAAGGCGATTTTCCAACCGAACATACCGAGAAGTAAAACTAAAGCTACTTCGTTAATCATTGGCGAGGCTACCAAAAAAGAAAAGGTTGTTCCGAGTGGCACACCAGCCTCTAAAAATCCTAGAAACAATGGGATCGCCGAACAAGTGCAGAATGGTGTAATAATTCCAAGAAGTGATGCCAAAACATTGCCAAAATACTTTTTCTCGCTGGATAAAATATTTCTAATCTTTTCTGGCGGAAGAAATGAGCGGATAATAGAAACTGTAAAAATAATAACAACCAGTAAAAGAAAAATCTTAATCGTGTCGTAAATAAAAAAATCTACCGCTTCGGCTAGAAGTGTTTTTGGCGTGATATTAAAAATTGAATAAGTTAGCCAATCGGCAAAGAGTTTAATCATTTGGTCAGTAATTTTTTAATTTCATCCACGCTTGGAACAAGTCCATAGCTGATAATTTCTCCGTCAGCCACGATGGCTGGCGTGCTCATGATACCATGACTCATAATTTCCTGAATGTCGGTTATTTTCTCAACTCGGGCATCAATATTCAATTCTTTCAAAGCTTGTTTAGTGTTTTGCTCTAGTTTTTGACAGTTAGGACAGCCTGTTCCTAGAATTTTAATGTTCATATTTTTTAAACTGCTAATTTTTTACCTTTTCATTATACCAGAAGTTCTAGCTTCCTACTTGGGCACAAAAAACTTGAATAAGACCTAAAAAATTATTGCACTATCCAGCCGCCGTCAACGACGATCACTTGGCCTGTGATATAGCTGGATTTTTCTGAAGCTAAAAAGACCACCGCATTGGCAATGTCTTCCGGCTGGCCTATCCGCACCAGTGGGATTTTAGTAATCGTTTGTTTTTTGTCTCCCTCGGTCATTTGGGCTCCCGGCGTTTGAATTGCTCCCGGTGCAATGGCATTGACTGTAATTTTTCTTGAGGCCATTTCCAGCGCCAGCGCTCTTGTCATTCCGTTTACACCGCCTTTTGAGGCGCAGTAATGAACTAAGCCCGAAAAACCCATCAATGAAGCAATGGAAGAGATGTTAATTATCCGCCCTCCTTCCGGCATTATTGCAGAAGCCTCTTTGGAACAGAGAAAAATGCTTTTTAGATTGACATCAATTACTTTGTCCCAATCCGACTCTTTCATTTTTTCAAAAGAGACGAAAGGATAAATGCCGGCGTTATTAACCAGCACATCAACTTGGCCGAATTCTTGAGCGGTCTGGCTAAAAAGCTGTGCAACGTCAGCGGAAACAGAAACATCGCATTTTACAGCCAGTGATTTAGTACTAAGTTTCGCGAGCTCGTCAGCGACTTTCTGGCAATTTTCTTGATCGATATCAACGACAACAACATTATATCCTTCCTCGGCCAGAGCCAAAGCGATTCCTCTTCCAATTCCAACCCCCGCTCCGGTAACTATGGCCGTTTTTTTGTTCTTCATTTTTTTATTTTAATTTTTACACTCTTATTCTACCACAAGTTTTAACGTCCTACCTGGATATAAAAAATAAGGCTTTAAATGAGCCCTGAAATTCTTGGCTCCGGGGGTGGGATTCGAACCCACAACCAATTGATTAACAGTCAACTGCTCTACCGTTGAGCTACCCCGGAATATGATTAGTTAGTAGTTTTTAGTTCTTAGTTTTTAGTGAAATCTACAAACTATTTTTTAATGAACTTATTAGAGAATTCAACATTTTCATGATAACCTCTAAATTTGACTCTATGACAGCATACTCTAAATCTTTTAATTTGTGAAGCCTTTTGCATATTTCAATTTATGTTTCCAATTCTGCGCCTGAACTATAACTTACGTATAAAAACTGTATAAATTCTTTTTTGTGCGTTCTTTTTTGACCCTCGGCTATATTAGATGGAATAGCAACCGCCGCTCTTTGCATTTGTGATGACAGCCCATACATTTCTGATTTGGGAAATTTTTCAGTAAGCTTATAAATATCACCAACTAAATCAATGGCTTTTTGCCACACTATCAAATTCTTATACGAATTAGATCTTTTCATAAAATACTAAAAACCAAAAACTATAAACTAATTAATAATCCTTCAACTTCTTTAGCGCCTGATGATCGCGGATTTTTTCGAGGGCTTTGGCTTCAATTTGGCGGATGCGCTCCCGAGTGACTCCAAATTCCTGCCCTACCTCTTCCAGAGTATGGGTAACGCCGTCTTCCAGTCCGAAACGGATCTTGATAATTTTTTGTTCGCGCGGAGTCAGTTCCTTGAGTACCTCAATCACGTGGTTGCGCAAAAGTTTCCTAGAAGCCGCCTGATGCGGCATTATCGTTTCGGTATCCTCAATGAAATCCCCCAGCACGCTGTCATCATCACTGTCTCCCACCGAGGTTTCCAGCGACACTGTTTCCTGGGAAATTTTCTGAATGTGCCTGATTTTGTCCACTTCCAAACTCATTTCAGCGGCAACTTCTTCCGGCAACGGCTCGCGGCCCAGCTCCTGCACCAGCCGCCGGGTAACTTGGGTATATTTGTTAATCGTTTCCACCATATGGACAGGTATGCGAATGGTGCGGGACTGGTCGGCCAGAGCCCTGGTGATCGCCTGACGGATCCACCAAGTGGCATAAGTGGAAAACTTGTAGCCCTTGCGGTAATCAAACTTTTCCACCGCCCGGAAAAGACCGATATTTCCCTCCTGAATTAGATCCAGGAGCGATAGGTTGTGAGATCGACCGACATATTTTTTGGCGATGCTCACCACCAGCCGCAGATTGGCCTCCGTCAGTTTTTGCTTGGCTGCCAGATCTCCTTTTTCATTGGCTTTGGCTAGTTTTACTTCTTCCTCGGCATTGAGCAAAGGAACTCTTCCGATTTCGCGCAAGTACATCTGAACCAGATCGTAAGAGCCATCCCCAACTTCTTCCGGAAGGAAGACCTCCAACGGCTTTTCTTTCTTTTTCTGTTTTTCGTATTTTTCAGCTTCCCGTTCCGTCTCAATTTTCAGCATTTCATCCGAGCTCATTACCCTTACTCCCGAACTTTCCAGTTTTTCATAGAGATTCTCGAGGTTCGTGAGTTCCTTTTCCACTTCCGGCATCAGGTGAATAATTTCGTCCTCGGTAATAAATCCCCGCTGTTTTCCGCGTTTAATCAGAGCGTCAATAACGCTTTCCGTTTCTCCCTTTTTAAAAAGCACAGCGGGTTTTTTTATCCTTTTAACTTTTCCCGGCTTTCTTTTTCTGGCGGTTCTCCGCGCGATTTTAGTCAGGCGTTTGTCCCTTTTTCCGGAAATTTTTCTGGCTTTGATTTTTTCCTGCCTTCGCGCTTTTGCCTTTTTACTTTTTTGTTTTTTCCTCCTCATATTTTATTCTAAGCTTAAAGTTGAGCGAACTTTACTGGCGATCCTTGTCCAGCCCTTGCGAAAATTTGGAAAATTCTTTCACTAAAAGTTCCAGTTCTTCCTTGTTTCCCTGCT
Source organism: Candidatus Moraniibacteriota bacterium (assembly GCA_026396275.1). Lineage (NCBI taxonomy): Bacteria > Candidatus Moraniibacteriota > Candidatus Moraniibacteriota bacterium. The sequence continues at coordinate 115,423 of JAPLXC010000007.1, forward strand.
CTTCTGCTTTGCGAATGTCTCGGGCGATATTGGCCAGCTTCTTCTTTCCTATTTCCTTTTTTAATTCAGCAAAATACTGCTCTGCCAAAGTTTCTGCCTGGTCAGAATCTATTTCCTGCATTTCGGAATGCTCACTAAAGTGGTATTTGGCTTCAAAGGAGAGTTTTCGGAAAAGTTTTTTCAGATCATCGTCATCAAACGTAGCCAGCAAATTTTCAATTTTAAAATCAGAAAGGGAGCCGCCGCGAAAAAGAATCTGAAGAAACTCGTCATCCTTTAAATAATCATCATCTCCGTAGCGAACAGCCACTTTATTCCAGACAGCCGGAAAAGCCAGTATCAGGCCGACTATTTTCTCTCTGATGGTATCGGCTCTTTCCTGAAAAGTCACTTCTTTTTTTTCTTCCTCTTCCTTTGTCTTCCTTCCGGCTCGTGTTTTGCCAAGCGCGCCAGCCAGTACCTTATCTTCCACTTCCAGCTCCCGGGCTAATTTTTTTATCCAGTGATTTTTTTCAATTTCGCTAGAAAAATAGCGAATAAGATTGAGAGCTTCTTTGGCAATCGTTTTTTTGCCTTCCGCCTTGGTTTTATCGCAGCGCGCTAAAATTTTGCCCAGTAGATATTCCATGGATGAAACTGACTTTTTAAGAGAGTCGGCAAACAGCTGGGGATCTTTTTTCGCTAGTTCAGCCGCGTCTTTTCCTTCCGGGAGCCGAACTATCCGCGCGTTGATCCCTTTTTGAAAGCAGATCTCGGAACTGCGCGCTATGGCCTCCTCGCCGGCGCTGTCCATATCGAAAAGCATAATTATATTTTCAGAGTAACGTTTAAGGATGTCTAATTGATCGCCGGTGAGCGCCGTCCCGGAAACCGCTACTGTGTTTTTTATTCCGGCCTGGCTGGCGGCGATAACATCCATGTTCCCCTCTACTAGTACGGCTGAATTTTTTTCTTTTATTTCTTTTTTGGCTTTGTCAACGCCGTAAAGAATTTTGCTCTTGTGATAAACCATCGTCTCGGGAGTGTTGACGTACTTGGCTTGCGACTCGTCTCCGCCGGGGGAGACACGTGCCGAAAAGCCGACGACTTTTCCCAGCGCATCACTGATGGGAAAAATTATCCGGTCGCGGAAACGATCGTAATAGCTTGTAGCATTTGAATTTTTGTCATTTTCTTCTTTTTTTACCAATAATCCTGTTCCGGCGATATCTTCTATCTTATATCCTCGCTCGGTGAGAAATTTGAGGATGTTCCTCCAGCCCAGCGGGGCATAGCCCAGACGGAATTCCTTTATGGTTTCATCCTTGAGCCCCCGCTCATGCAAATAATTCAATATCTTATCTTTTCCCATTCCTTTCCAGAGCTGGGTCTCGTAAAATTTGGTCGCCAGTTCCAAAATTTCCAGAATTTTATTTTTGCTTCCGGCTATTTCCGGCCGATATTCCTTAAGTTGCACACCGGCTTTATCCGCCAGAACTTTTAAAGCTTCTTTGAAATCAAGTGCTTCCATTTCCATTAAAAACCCGAAAATATCTCCGCCTTTGCCGCAGCCAAAACAATGCCAGATTTGTTTTTCTTCGCTGACCATAAAAGAAGGGGTTTTTTCACGATGAAAAGGACAGAGCGCCCGGAAGTTAGCGCCTGCCTTTTGAAGTCGTAAATATTGCCCAATAAAGTCAATGATGTTCAGCCGCGACTTTATCTCATCAACAACCGAATTGACCATAATTAAATACTGCCTTTCCTAGTAGTATTACCATTAATACCCATAAACAAGGAAAAATATTTCAGAGCGGTGCCTTTTGGTTAAAATTCGAACTTTTTTTGACGAAAATCCGGACTGCGAATTTTGACGCTCGGGCGCGGCGGAATTGCGACGTTTATTCGAAATCCAAAAATTCCATCAATGACTTGTCCTGTGTATCTATTGCAAAATTTACAGCACGTCTTTGTTTTTCAATATTCCCAACGGTTTTAACAATTTCCGCTTTTTCTTTTAAACCTGTTGGAATTGGAATAAGCAACTCAGTTTTGAAAATCTCCTCCGATACTTCCGGTTGCACCGCAGTTGCAGATAAATAATACATCTGTTTTTGGATTAAATCACTTCTCAAGATAGACCACAAGAGGTAAGCATCATCTCGATTTTTAGGTTTTATCACAATAAATCCAGTTGAAACTAACTGGTCATTAAAATTTTCGTTAATGATTGCAACTGAACCAAGCGAACTTATGTTTTTAGCCACAATAATGTCTTTGGTAGCAACTATTTTTCTTGCCCTTGTCGGCAGATTTTTTAATTGATTTTCCTGATAACCGACAATGTCTCCTCTATTATTTACATCTCCTACTTCGAGATATTTGAAAATTTTACTATCCAAATCCCTAGATTTAGAAGCAGAGAGGTCTGGTCTTAAGACAAAGTCGCTACCCGTCTTTAATTCTATCTTACCATTGCGTGCGAGCTTATTTAGTTTGTGCTGAATTGTTTTTAATTCAGGGGAATAATAAAAAGCATCGAGTCGCTCTTTTAGCTTTTCCGACTGCACAATAAAAATCTGCAGAGGGCAAGTAAGCATCTCGGTTTTCCGTTGATTTTGGATAACTTGTGTTTCCAGTTTTCCCTTTTCAATAAATTCTCTATATGCAAATAAAACTTGGTTTAAATTATTCCTTTCTGCCGTGTCATTTCCAAAATCGTTATGTCCAACATTATTGCAAATAGCCATAAATACGGCGGGTTGTTTTTCGGTGGCAGAAACTTTCTTTCGCAAATAAAGTATTGAAGTTTTTGTTGTCGTCGCCGCATTTTTAAATGTATTGAATGGCAAAGAAATAATTGCTTTTATCACAAATTTTTTCCGAATAGCATCTCTGAAAATTTTGCTACTCACGCCGTTTAACACCGTATCATCAATAATACTTAACAAGCGGCCGCTATTATCATCGAGCAAATCCCAGTATCGCTCTAAAGAAAGCACGTTGGATTTTACAGAATTTTCATTTCCCGATATTTCGTATTCCTCCAAAACCTCCTTTTCGTCTGGTTTTTTTCTTTCATACTTCATGCTGAATGGAGGATTTGTCAGAGCTACATTAAATTTTAGTCCATCTTGAAGTAAAAGTTTTTTGATCTCCTCAATTTCTTTCCGCAACTCTGGATTTATACCTTGCTCTATTCTGATCTTTTTATCCAAAGAATCAGCTTGATAAATTCGGCTTCCACCATCTCCGTGAAGATACATATTCATCCGTGCTACTTTTGAAATTTTTGGGTTTGCATCAATTCCAAAAATGTAATTCGACTTAATATCATTAACCAACTTTTCCGTTTCCTTATTACTAAGGTTCTTTAGTTCTCTGATTTTTGCCATCATTTCAGCCATTGCCTCAATCAAGAAGCCGCCGCTTCCACAAAAAATATCTATAATTCGTTCAATTTTTTTCGTGGAAATTTTAATATCGGCCAACTTAACCATGAATTTAACAACGCCGCGGGGGGTAAAAAATTGTCCTAAATCTTTACCGCGGACAGTGGCGTTCAAGAAAGTTTCAAACATTCTTCCATTCAAATCCTCATCTATTCCATATAGGTCTAAGTGTTCAAGAAGTTTTACAACTTCCTTGGTGGTAGATGGCTTTAAATTTAGGTTTTCATCTTTCTCAAAAATCCGTTTTTTCTTCCTCTCGGTAATTTCTTCCTCTAGTTTGTCCCGCAACTGGTGAAATAAAATTGTATTAAATGAATTTGGTTCAACCGGCTCTTGGTTTGCTATCCAATGAGAGCTAAAAACAAAATCGTCTTTTTTTAAAGTTTTACCATTCTGTCTTAATTCTCTAATTTTTCTATCTTGGTCTATCTTGATAAAAATAATTTTTGAAAATTCATAAAATGCATCCGTTGGAGCAATCTTTTCTTTTTTCCAAATAATATTATGTGCTTTTGCAAAAACATCCTTAATTGAATCAATCGGTGGCTTGTAAAATTCAAAATCTTCAACCTCTGGTATTCGTTGGTTGAATATCCCCTGATAAGACACAAGGTCCTTAAACTTTTTTAGCGTTTCGTTATTTTTTTCAAAATCATCAAAACCAAGAGATAAAAGTGGTTCTCGGTCATCCCAATTATAGAGATTTGTTTTTAAGCCGTTTGATAAAACTACATACCTTACCGGATTATCTTCTCTGAACTTTTGGTTGACAGCTAGGGCGTACCCCGAAACTTGATATAAATAATCTTCTATATTTTCATCAGGATTTTTAGCGTCAATGATTAAACTCGGTTTATTGTCAACAAAACAAATGTAGTCCGGTTTGTATTTCTCTTTTTTTGATCCCTTGCCGATTTCCAATTCGTTGATTGATTGTTTCGTTTTGATGTCGCTATCGCTGTATCCCAAAAATCCCAAGAGCCTGTTGACGAAAAATATTTCAACAGAACTTTCGTTATTTAAATCCGCCTTATTGCAAAATAGATTTGTTTTTAGCATAGAAAGCTATTTGAGTTATCCATAATTACATTATAATAATAATTTTTAATGCGCACAACTCTGCGCATCAAAACCTCACTTTTTTGTTAATTCGCCTATGTTGACATTTAATGCTTTGGCAAATTTTGCCATGGTTTTGACATTTAGCCTGCTTAAATTAATTGTAATATAAATCTTATGCGCAATGCCAGTTTCCCGTCGACTAACCTTGATATTAGAGCAAAAAACACCGGCGGAGGCGGGAGGATTCGAACCTCCGATACCCTTTCGGATATATTTGCTTTCCAAGCAAACGCACTAGGCCGCTATGCGACGCCTCCCGAAAAATTTTAATGCCATCGGTCTATCTTTTGCTTCTGTAATCCCGAATTGTGACGCCGCCTTTAATTCTTTTCACCGCAACACGCTGGCGCTCCCGCCAGCCGAGGGAGCGGACTGTGTCAATAGGAATCGTTACGGCAAAGCTTTTTTTGCCGATTTTGGTAATTTTGCGGATATCACGCTTTTGGGTTCGTTTTTCCATATTTTTCCTAAGAGTTACTTACCTTGTTACGTAACCAGTTACGTAACTCCATTTTATGCCCGAAAAACAAAAAAATCAACCGGCTAGCCGGTTGAATATCCATCGGTTTAATCTAAAAACTATTTTTCCATCTTCCCAATATCCACCATCGTCTTGATGACCGTGTCGGGATTGAGGGAAATGGAATCGATTTTTTCGCGCACCAGAAACTCGGCAAAGTCTAGAAAATCAGAGGGGGCCTGACCGCAAATGCCGACTTTGCGCCGCGACTGGTGGGCTTTGAGAATCACCGCCCGGATCAGCTCTTTTACCGCTTCGTTGCGCTCATCGTAAATATGGGCGACTTTAGCGCTGTCACGGTCCACTCCCAAAGTAAGCTGGGTAAGGTCGTTTGACCCGATGGAAAAACCGTCAAAAATTTTCGCGAATTCAAAAGCCAGTATCACGTTAGAAGGAATCTCGCACATCACGTATACTTCCAGATTATTTTTTCCTCTTTCCAACCCGTATTTTTTCATCTGGGCCAGAACTCTTTTTCCTTCTTTCACCGTGCGGCAAAAGGGAATCATCACTTTTACGTTAGCCAATCCCAACTCCTGGCGAACTTTCTTAATTGCCTCGCATTCTAATCTAAATCCTTCGACATAATCAGCATCGTAATATCTCGACGCTCCCCGCCAGCCGATCATCGGATTGTCTTCCGCCGGCTCAAAGTATTTTCCTCCGATAAGCGAAGCATATTCATTGGTTTTGAAATCGCTTAGGCGCACAATTACTTCTTTGGGGTAAAAAGCGGCTGCGATTCTTCCGATGCCTTCAGCTAATTTATCAATAAAAAACTGTTCTTTGTTTCTGTAAGCATGTGAAATTTCCTCAATTTTTTTTCTTTCCTCTTTATCTTTTACTTTCTCAAAATGAACCAGCGCCATTGGATGGACTTTGATGTATTCCGTAATAACAAACTCGATCCGGGCCAGTCCGACCCCATCGTTGGGAATAAAAGAAAGTTCAAATGCCTGTTCGGGGTTACCTATATTCATCATTATTTTGGTTCTGGTCTTTTTGATTTCCTTAAGATTTGTTCTTTTCACTTCAAAGGCAAGTATCCCTTCATAAATATGTCCTTCTTCCCCTTCGGCACAACTTGCCGTAATCGCTTTTTTGTCTTTTATCGCTTTAGTGCCATTTCCCGTTCCGACCACGCAGGGAATGCCCAGTTCCCGGCTGACAATAGCCGCGTGGGAAGTGCGGCCTCCGCTGTTGGTGACAATGGCGCTGGC